>JAZSLE010000190.1:0-6186 GCA_045535215.1 Eubacteriales bacterium | reverse complement strand
TAGAGTAAATGTACATAGGAAGCGTCTGAAAATCAACGCCACTTGTAAAATTGGATATGACAAAGTCGTCTATTGAAAGTGTAAACGCCATTATCGCACCGGTCATAATTCCGGGTGTGATAGACGGAAGCTCGATCTTGTAAAATGCTTGTGTTGGTGTACAGCCGAGGTCAAGTGCAGCCTCTACCATATGCTTGTCCATCTGCTTGAATTTCGGGAGCACGGACATTATAACGTACGGAAGGTTAAACGTAACGTGCGCTATAAGAAGCGTCCAGAAATTAAGGCTGTCGTCAAGAAGCATTATTCTTCCTACGAATACGAATACGAGCATAAGCGAGATACCCGTAACGATATCGGGGTTGACCATAGGAAGATTTGTTCCCATCATAACCGCATTCTTGAGCTTTTTATTTCTCATTCTATCGATTCCGAGAGCGGCAAAGGTGCCGATAACGGTAGATATAAGAGCAGAGCTTACCGCCAGGATAAGTGTGTTCAGGAGAGCCTTTGTAGCGGCATCGTCTCTGAAGAGTTCCTTGTACCACTTCAATGAAAAACCGCTGAAAACAGCCAGACTTTGACCTGCATTGAAGGAAAAAAGAATCATAACGAGTATCGGCGCGTACAAAAGAAGGAATATCAGCGTAATATAAAGCTTTTGAGTTTTTTTCATACGGTGATCGCCTCGCTCTCGTTATCAAAGTGATTCATTATGAGCATTGAGATCAAAATGAGTATCATCAAAAGGAAGGAAAGCGCGGAACCGAGGTTGTAGTTGTAAGCCTGCTGGAACTGACGCTCGATAGCATCGCCTATAAGCTGATACTTTCCTCCTCCGAGCTTCTGCGAGATATAGAAGGTACTTACACACGGAACGAAGACCATCGTCACACCGGAAACGATCCCCGACTTGGAAAGAGGAAGTATTACCTTTCCGAGTATTTGAACGCTGTTGCAACCGAGGTCGGCTGCCGCTTCTATCAGACGGTTGTCCATTTTTTCCATGACCGAGTATATCGGAAGGACCATATACGGAAGATAGTTGTATATCATACCGAATATAACGGCACCGCCCGTGTTGATCATCTGTATCTGAGGCAATCCTATAGACGTAAGGAAATTGTTAATGATACCGTTAGCCTCTATCATCGTCATAAGAGAATAGGTTCTTATGAGGAAGTTTGTCCACATTGGAAGCATAACGAGCATTATGAGTATCTTCTGCGTTCTGGGCTTTGCTCTCGTTATAAAATATGCAAGCGGGAAGGCTATTAAAAGCGAAATAACGGTTGCTATTAATGCAAAGCATATGGAGTGAACGAATACGGTGGTGTAATCCGTTCCGAAGAAGGTCGTGAAGTTTTCAAAAGTAAAGTTCCCGTCCTTATCGGTAAAGGAATAGTAAACAACCAATATCATCGGAACGATGATGAATATAAGCATCCACACTATGTGCGGAGAAGCGGCAAACGTCTGTGCGAAGCGACGGCGCTTGGCATGGTCTACCATAGAATTTACAGCAGCCTTATTCATCGTCTTCCTCCACTGTGTCGTCCTCATCGGGCTCTATCTCGGAAAGCTTTTCAAGCTCGTCACTAAAGGATGAATAGTCTCCGAACATATCCGAGTACTCGGACTTCTTCATTACGTGAATGGCGTCGGGCTCTATGTAAAGACCTATTTTTGCACCCTCTTCAACAAAGTCGGTCGTCTGGATCATCCACATAAAACCGCCGATATCGACGATGACCTCATAATGTACTCCCTTGAACGTCACGCCGGTAACAACACCGGTAAGCATTCCCTTTTCTACCGAAACGACGTCAACGTCCTCTGGACGAACAACGATATCAACGTTTTCATTCTTATCAAAGCCCTTGTCAAGACACTCAAACACATGGCCCGAAAATTTAGCCTTACAGTCGTCCAGCATAACTCCGTCAACTATGTTACTCTCTCCGATAAAGTCGGCAACAAAGGCGTTTTTGGGCTCGTTGTATATATCTGTCGGAGTTCCTATTTGCTGTATACGGCCGTCAGCCATTACTACGACGGTGTCCGACATGGAGAGTGCTTCCTCCTGGTCGTGTGTAACGTAAATAAACGTTATTCCGGTTTTGTGCTGTATGTTTTTAAGCTCATTCTGCATGTCCTTACGGAGCTTGAGGTCAAGTGCGCCGAGAGGCTCGTCAAGAAGCAATACCTTAGGATGATTTATAAGAGCTCTCGCTATAGCTACTCTCTGCTGCTGTCCACCCGAAAGAGTTGAAACGCTTCTACGCTCAAAGCCCTTAAGGTTGACCATATCAAGCATCTTCTTAACGCTTTCGACCACCTCTGCCTGAGGGATTTTCTTCAAGCGGAGACCGAATGCGATGTTTTCAAAAACATTGAGATGAGGAAAAAGCGCATACTTCTGGAATACGGTGTTGAGCGGTCTTTTATGCGGCGGAATATGATCTATTCTCACACCGTCAAAATATACCTCTCCCGCATCCGCGGTTTCAAATCCCGCAAGTATACGCAAAGTTGTGGTCTTACCACATCCGGAAGGACCGAGAAGCGTTATAAACTCCTTGTCATGTATTGCAAGGTTAATTCCTTTAAGAACCTGCTCTCCGTCGAATTCCTTACTTATATTCTTTATTTCTATAAGCACATTGTTTTCCATTCCACATAAATACCCCTTTATACAATAATAATAAAAAATATTTCGGAACGGTACGCTCACAGTCTGCTTTGTGGGCTTATCTGCGTGTTGTCCTGTTACCCGTTAATATTGTATCAAAAATTATAGAAAAATGCAATACCTTTTTTGAAAATTCTTAAAAATTCATCATTATTTCCAAGAATATATTATGATTTGTAACGGATTGCAAAAAAATATCGTATTTCTTTAGTATTCTCTCGGTTTCTCTTTAATTCTCTGAATTTCAATTATCAAGCGTGCGTTTTTCGGGTAACGAGATTTCTTGATGCACATCGCAGACAAAAGAAGAAAATAAAAAATGAATCCCCGTACTTCAGCATTCTATATGCGGATATCACCCATAGACCGAAAAGGCAGACGTCCGACAGTAACGTAAGCAATAAACAGCAGCGGCTTCTACCTTCAATGAGAGAAAAAAGGGCTCTTAAAGCTACTGCTCCGTCAAGCCCTTCTATCGGCAAAAGATTCAGTATTCCAACAAAAAACGAGAGTATAAAAAACGGGTATCCCATCTTTTTAAAAGTCAAAAGAAAGACGACTCCGCTGATAAGATTCATCAAAGGTCCGGAAAGTGCTACCCACATATCTGAAATATCATTGCTGCCGTAAAATCTTATCGTTGCCATGAATGGGGTAATGCTTATTTTCGTCTTTGGCATTTTCAATGCCGTAATGCAAAGTATATGACCCGCTTCGTGCAACAAGAACACGGTCACCGTATAAATGCAGGCCAAGCTTTCTGTAAAAAAGCTTATCAAAAAAGCTAATGAATAGCCCAGCAAGGTCGCCTCTAACATTCTTCCTCCCACAGTCGTTGTATACCGAATTCTTATGCCGGGCAGAGTGTTATTATACCTGCATCTTCTTTCTTAACTTTAAAAGAGCTCCCTTTTCGAGGCGCGATACCTGGGCTTGCGATATACCTATTTCGGACGCGATCTCGGTCTGCGTTCTGTTTTCGTAAAATCGCATTTTTATTATATTTTTTTCGCGTGCTCCGAGCGTTTCAAGTGCTTCGTGAAGAGCTATCCTTTCGTGCCACGCTTCCTCGTTTTCGGAGGTGTCGCTTATCTGATCTATAACGTATAAGGAATCTCCGCTTTCGTTAAATACAGGCTCATATAATGATATCGGTTCAACCACCGCCTCCATTGCCTTTATTACGCTGACCTTGTCCTCACCGAGTATCTCCGCGATCTTTTCCGGAGAAGGCTCGGTCTCGTTCTTTTTCATAAACTCCTCGCGGATGGACAGTGCTCTGTAAGCAAGATCTCTTACAGAGCGTGATATTCTTATCGAGTTGTTGTCTCTCAGATAGCGCCGTATTTCTCCGATAATCATCGGTACGGCATAGGTGCTGAATTTGACGTCAAGCGAAGTATTAAAATTGTCTATAGCTTTTATAAGTCCTATACATCCCACCTGAAATATATCGTCTATGCTTTCTTTTCTTCCTGCAAAGCGCTGTATCACGCTTAAAACAAGTCTCAGATTGCCGTATATAAGTCCTTCTCTTGCTTGAATGTCACCCTCCTTGGTCTTCCTTAACAAAGCACTCTTTTCGTCGTCGGTCAAAGTTTTCAGCTCGTTTGTGTTTATTCCGCAAATTTCAACCTTACTGTAATACATTTTACTCTCCGTGTGTTTTTTTCTATCGGTAAAAGTATTGACGTTTTCAAAGCAAGGTTATTCAAGATATACGAGTTACTCACTTGGAAAAAAAAGCCGCAAGGCTCCCACCGTAAAATCGGTGAGAGCCTTGATATATTATTAAAGTCCCTTGAAGTACTTTACGGCAGACGCAAACATCTTGATGTCTGTTTCGCCGGGTACGTTCTTGTAAAGTCCGGAGCCGATTCTCTCGGAGTGTCCCATCTTACCGAGAACACGTCCGTCGGGAGAGGTTATACCCTCGATAGCACATACAGAGTTGTTGGGGTTGAAGAGTATATCCGATGTGGGTACATCATCAAAATCAACATACTGAGTTGCTATCTGACCGTTTCTTGCGAGGGCTTCTACAGTCTTTTCGTCTGCAAGGAAGCGACCTTCACCGTGGGATATCGGAACTGTTATTACGTCACCTACGTTTACGGAAGAGAGCCAAGGAGACTTGTTGGAAGCAATTCTTGTTCTTACAAGTCTTGACTGGTGTCTTCCTATTGTGTTATACGTAAGTGTAGGACAGCTTGCATCGGTATCTATGATCTTTCCGTAAGGAACAAGACCGAGCTTTATGAGAGCCTGGAATCCGTTACAGATACCGCACATAAGTCCTCCTCTGCGATCAAGAAGATCTTCAACAGCAGACTTTACAGAGGGGTTTCTGAAGAACGCTGTGATAAATTTACCTGATCCGTCGGGCTCGTCGCCACCGGAGAATCCTCCGGGGATAAAAATCACCTGAGAGTCGGAGATAAGCTTGGAGAATTCCTCTACCGAACGTGAAACGCCCTCGGATGTGAGATTCTTTATTACGTATATCTCGGGATCTGCACCTGCGGCTGCAACTGCCTTTGCACTGTCGTATTCGCAGTTTGTTCCAGGGAATACGGGAATCGCTATCTTAGGTCTTGCGCAAATGATTGCGGGGGCCTTTCTCTCTGTAGTCTCATAGGAGTATGAGGTATAGGACTTTGTCTCCTTGCCCGTATAGGAGTGATATACGGACTCAAGCTTTGCTTCATAGTCGGAAAGGAGAGCGCTTATCTTTACTGTTTCGCCGTATGCGGATATTGTCTTATCCTCTACGGTTTCACCGAGAAGCACTGCGCCTTCGGGAATCTCACCGTCGATCTCGGCTATGAACGAACCGTAGGAATAGCCAAACAACGTGTTCATATCTATACCGTCGGCAAGCTTGAAGCCTATCATATTGCCGAAGGACATCTTCATCAAGGACTCTGCGATTCCGCCGTACGTGGGAGTGGAAAGCGCCTTGATGCTTCCCTTTCTTACGAGGTTGCTTACAAGATCAAAGTTGCTTACGAGCGACGCGGTCGTGGGAAGCCCCTCTGCGTCGTACTCGGGAGCGACCAATACTACCTTGCGTCCGCTTTGCTTGAACTCCGGAGAAACAACGTCCTTTATCTTACCTGTCGTTACCGCGAAGGAAACGAGCGTAGGAGGAACGTCCATCTTCTCGAAGGATCCGCTCATAGAGTCCTTACCACCGATGGAAGCTATCTTGAGCTCCATCTGAGCCTTCATAGCACCGAGGAGTGCTGCGAGCGGCTTGCCCCATCTTGCGGGATCCTTGAGAGGCTTCTCAAAGTATTCCTGGAATGTGAGATATACGTCATTGAAGTCGGCACCTGAAGCGATAAGCTTAGATACAGACTCGATTACTGCGAGATATGCACCGTGATAAGGGCTCTTTTCGGAAATGACGGGGTTAAAGCCGTAAGCCATAAATGAGCACGTATCGGTATCAGCAGCCTCTACGGAGACCTTCTGAACCATAGCGAGAGCAG
>JAZSLE010000030.1:0-5012 GCA_045535215.1 Eubacteriales bacterium | reverse complement strand
GTTCACTCTTATGATGAACTACGTTGCGACCTATCTTGTCTCCTATTTCCTCATAGTATGGACTTCAAAGGAGACCGAGTTTACCACACCCGGAACAAGCTCACTCGGAGCGCTTCCGTTCGGTAACCTGCCGAGGCTTTTTAACAATGAATATCTCTTACTTATAATCGTTATAGCAGTCCTCACGGTCGCTATGTACATTTATCTCAATTACAGTAAGCACGGATATGAGATATCTGTAGTAGGTGAGAGCCAGAAGACAGCTTGCTACGTAGGTATCAACGTAAAGAAGGTAATTATCCGTACAATGATCGTATCGGGACTTATCTGCGGACTTGTCGGATTCCTTATAGTAGGTGCACTTGACCATTCTGTTACCACAGAGACCGCAGGCGGTCAGGGCTTTACCGCGATAATGGTATCCTGGCTCGGTAAGCTCAATCCTTTTATGATGGTATTGACCTCGGCACTCATCGTGTTCCTTGATCAGGGCGCGGGAGAGCTTGTTACCGGAAACGTAAGCCCGGCATTCCCGAGCATAATTACCGGTGTTATCCTGTTCTTCATAATAGGATGCGAATTCTTTATAAACTACAAGATCGTATTTAAGAAAAAGGCAAAGGAGGTTACAAAATGAGTATATTTGCAACAATATTCGACTACCTTCTTAATGCCATTGCATTAGGTGCTACCTTCCTCTACGGTTCAACCGGAGAGATACTTATCGAAAAGTCCGGACACCTTAACCTCGGTATCCCTGGAACGATGTGCGTAGGTGCCGCGAGCGGATGCGCAGTTTTGCATATTTTAGTTAAGGGCGGCGTTGAAAACGGAGTAGTGCTGGTCGTACTCGGACTTCTCGCATCCTTTATAGGTGCGGCTCTTATGGGACTTATCTACAGCGTTCTCGCGGTTTCGCTCAAGGCAAACCAGAACGTTACGGGACTTGCTCTTACAACCTTCGGCGTGGGACTTATGAAGTTTATCATATTTAACCTCAGAGAAGGCAACTCTGTTCCTTACCTTTCTGCACGCAGTGCATTCAGATTCCCGTTTGCAGATCAGACAAATGCTTTGCAGTATTGCGGAGTTATGGTATTCCTCGCTATAATAGTAGCTATTGTAGTGGCTATACTTCTTTTCAAAACAAAGATAGGTCTTCATCTTCGTTCCGTAGGTGAGAACCCTGCTACAGCCGACGCGGTCGGTATCAACGTAACTCTTTACAAGTATCTTGCAACCTGTATAGGAAGCGGTATCGCGGGCCTTGGCGGTCTCTGTTACATTATGGACTATGCGGGTTCCCGTGAGGCATACCTCAGCATAGAGCCGCTTGGATGGCTTGCGATCGCACTCGTTATATTCGCACTTTGGAAGCCTCATATGAGTATTTTCGGCTCTATAATCTTCGGTGCGCTCTTTATAGCAGGTGCATTCATCCCCGGAATCGTTATGATACCTATGTGGGCTACACCTCTTCTTAAGATGCTTCCGTACGTTGTAACTATAGCAGTTCTTATAATTACAAGTATAAAGGACAAGAAAGAGAATCAACCTCCTGCCTCCCTCGGAGTGCCTTACTTCAGAGAGGAAAGATAAAAATAAGCGAGATGTTTTCGTTTTGGGCTGTCGCTTCTGCGACAGCCTTTTTAAAGGAGAAAATTAAAATGATAAAGAACCCAATTTACAGAAGCTTGCGTGAAAGCTTTTCAAAGGACGTATATATGCCGACTTGCGGAGTCGTTGCCGCACCGACGGTCGTTTTTGAGGTAAAGAAAAGTGAAGATATAGACGTATTGTCGTCGGTTACGCCTCCTCAGAACGTTATATTGCACGTAAACAGTGACCTTTTCGTTGAGGACAGCGAAAAAAGGCCGACCGTTTCTCTTGCCGAAGCGGTAATAGCGAGCAAAAGATCTGTTCCCGTATTCTATATTGACTCAAAGGACACCGCAGACGCACTTGCAAGGTTTACCGACGACAACAATATCGCGGATGCCATATTGTGCACAACGCTTGACAAAATGGAAGTGCTGGCGTATGCATATTTAAAAATGCCGCTTCTTCGCGGAATGTTGGATGGCAGAGGCATAGAATACGACGTTGATTCGCTCCCTTCGATACTCGTGGCAAACGCGGCTACGTCGGTCATCCTTTCATCAGAAGGTCTTACCGAGGATACCGTGCATTCTCTGTCGCAAAGATTTATCCACACGGTAACAGACGATGCCCCCGGATTTGATACTGTCGCTTCTATAGGTGCAAACGGAATAATAACGAATGATACGGATAGTGCATATTCATTCCTTGCTTCCTTCCCGGAGGGTGAAAATTCTTTCCTCAGGAGGAGAAATCTTTTTGCTCATAAGGGCTTCCAAAACAACGGAACTTATTCAGAAAACACAATAACAGGCGTTGTAGCTGCCGCAGAGAACAACTTTGACGGAGCGGAGATAGACGTTAAGCTTACGTCGGACGATATCGCGGTGGTCATGCATAATACCACCACAAAGGGCTTGTTCGATTGTGAGGAAAGAGTAACCGAGGAGAGCGATTATGCCTTTTTGTCCTCGCTCAGACGTATAGACTTTGAAAACGAAAGTATAGACAGATTTGACGATCTTATGTTCCGTATGAATGAGCACAAGGACACACCCGTGCTTATAGAAATTAAGCCAAGCGAGAAATATAATGGGGTAGAGAAGCTTGTAAGCATTACCGATGAAATTTTAAGAGACGAGAGAGCTCAGAAAAATTGCATATGCATTATGGGTGCTCTTACTCCCGGTCTTAAATACGTTCATGACCATATACCCTATTTGCCGCTTTCGCATTGTGAGGGCGGAAGATCCATCCCGCCCGCCCCCGTGGATCGCAAGGAGGCAGAGGACAGACTCTATCGCGAGGCGCTTATCACGAAGGGCTGTGCTGCGGGCTATAACTGCGAGGATACAAATATAAACAGACTGTTTAACGAGTATGCAAAATTCAGAATGCTTACCGTGTTCCCCTGGTCAAGGAGCTGGACTCTTTCGCCGAGCAAGTGGGAGGTGAACGGTCCTATGAATGATAAAACCTATATTGCCGGATACGACGCATGGACGACCGACCACGGTGAAAAGTATCTTGATCTTCCCATAGGAGTAGAGAAAACGGAAGAGAAATACCGAGAGGGCTTGCCGTTTGTTCCTAGGTGTGTTCTTTCTTATAGAGACAAGAGCAAATCGGAATCCGAATGCGAGCTTCACGTTTTGTCAGGAAACGTAAGAAAGACTGAAAACGGATACGTAGGATACGGAAGCGCAAGAGCAATGCTTTCTTACAGAATACACCTTCATTTCGGAGACAGCTATTTGATCTACTCTAAGCCGGTTGATATCGAGTTTAAAAAATAAGCAGGAAGTACAATATGAAAATAACCAGAAATCACCCCTCGTTTGCAATAACAAAAAAAGCAGAAAGATCGCTCAAGGCAGGACATCCGTGGGTGTACGATACAGAGATCATTTCAGGTGAAGGCGATCTTACAAACGGTTGTATAGCAGACGTCTTCTCGGAGAGGCATACCTATCTCGGAAGTGGGCTCTATAGCGAAAAGAGTAAGATACGCGTCCGTATACTTTCCTCGAATGCAAACGATAACTTTGACGAGGCGTTCTTTGAAAGACGCGTAAAATATGCGATAGATTACAGACGCACCGTAATGCGCGGAGACCTTTCCTGCTGCCGACTCATATTCGGAGAGGCGGATGGGCTGCCGGGCGTAACCGCAGACAAGTTTTCGGATATCGTTGTTGTACAAATACTTTCCTTCGGTATGGAAATGCGTAAAAAGGTGCTTTACGATGCAATTGTAAAGGCGCTTTCCTCAGTAGGTGAAAGGGTAAGCGGAATATTTGAGCGTAACGACGTTGCAATAAGAGCACTTGAAGGCTTGGAAGAGGGCAAGGGCTGGGCTGACGTTGACGGAATAACTCATCCCGCAGAGACCTTTACCTATATAACCGAAAATGGTGTAAGCTATAAGGTCGATTTTGAAAACGGACAAAAGACGGGCTTTTTCCTTGATCAAAAGTTCAACAGAGCAGAGATTGCGAGACTTGCGAAGGGAAAAAGAGTGCTTGATTGCTTTACGCATACCGGATCGTTTGCTCTTAATGCCGCAATGGGCGGTGCAGAGCACGTTACTGCCGTTGATATCTCCGAAAAGGCGATAGAGGACGCAAGAGAAAACGCCGTAAGAAACAATCTTGACGGGAAAATGAGCTTTGTCGCTGCAGACGTATTCGATTACCTCGGTGAGCTTAAGTCCTCAAAGGAGCATTATCCGTACGACTTTATAATCCTTGATCCTCCCGCGTTTACGAAGAGCAGAAAAACCGTACACAACGCGGAAAAGGGCTACAAGGAAATAAACAAAAAGGCGATGCAGCTTCTTCCGAGAGGCGGATATCTTGCAACCTGCTCGTGCTCACATTTTATGAGAGACGATCTCTTCAGAAAGATGCTTATAGAGGCCGCAGGAGAGGCGTCCGTCACACTCAAACAGATAGAAGCGAGACAGCAGGCACCCGATCATCCCATACTTATGAACGTTCCCGAGACCGATTATCTCAAGTTTTATATTTTCCAGATAGTATAATAAAAAACGCTACAGATAACGGCGCGTACTGTAAATGACAGTTTTTTGGGTGACGTATATATGAATGATAGATCCCGAATTTGACGGAGTACAAGATTCATAAAGTTTTTGGAGTAAAAGAAAATGTCGAATATTCAGACCGAGAAGGCGTATACCTCAATACTCAAGTCGGCGTGGTTCAAACTCCCAAAGGTTACTTTTTCTTAGGCGGCGGATTGGGAAACGGAGAAAGTCACTTGGACTGTATTGAAAGAGAGCGCATTGAAGAAGCATTAAACGGAAAGATGTTTGTTGAAATGCAGAATTGGGCACTAGAGCAACTATTTGCTAAATCAACCAATTCCAATCTTAAAAGAAGCACTTAAGCGAG
>JAZSLE010000114.1:0-17647 GCA_045535215.1 Eubacteriales bacterium | reverse complement strand
CACACGGCTAAATCCGTTGCGGTCTCCCCAGGTATTCGACATAGCCACGATCGGTCTCGGTCTTCTGGCATGACGGTAATAGTTTCGGCACAGCGCCTCGCATTCACCCATATTACAAAATCCGAGAGCTATCGGATGACCTCCGTTTTCGATCGACACAGTTCCGTCAAGCGTGGCGAGCGTAGCACACATATAGTCGGGATGCTCGGAAATGATCACTACCGCGCAACCGTCAACGGGATTTTCAAAGAAGAAGATCTCACCCTTCGGATCAAGAACCTTCTGCGAAAATCTTCTTGCGTACATATTATAGTGATTTTCTATGCAAAGAGTATCGTTGCTGTCGGTAAATGCATTAAGAGATACCGTACGAAGCATCCAATGCTCTCCCTTAAGGTATATTACCTCACCACCCTTGAAATCGGGCATATATACTACGGGCAGGTCATCCCACATACAATATCGGAACTCCTCACCGTCACGAACTACCTTAACACAGGTGAAATCAAGCGAAAGCGCAGACCTGACAAACTCCGCACTTACACTCAAGACATTCGGAAAAGTAGTTTCCATACAAGAATTTTTCAACGTTAAAATTCCATTTTCAAGCTTGTATTCACTCATTTTTGTTCTCCGAAAGTAATATTATATATATACACTGTTAAAGCGCAAATCCACCGTCAACGCCTATACACTGTCCGGTTATAAAAGACGCTTCATCAGACGCAAGAAACAGAGCAAGCGCGGAAACGTCCTCACAGCGCCCTATCCTGCACATCGGTGTCTCGTCTATAAGATCGTTTATCTCTTCCGCGGAAAAGCATGAATTCATTCGCGTATCTATAACGCCCGGCTCTATACAGTTTACCGTTATTCCCGAGGGGCCGAGTTCCTTTGCGAGAGCCATCGTAAATCCTCTTAAGGATGCCTTTGTAGCCGAGTACGCTACCTCGCAGGATGCACCGCATCTTCCCCATACGGATCCGATGTTGATTATCCTGCCGTACTTTTTTGAAACCATACCCTTAGAAAAAGCTCGCGTAAGAAAGAATGCCGAGGAAACGTTCGTATTGAGCACAGAGTGCCACTCCTCATCCGTCATGTCCGAAAGTAGCCCCACGTAAGAGCGTCCGACGTTATTTATAAGCACGTCCACATCACCAAAGCGATCCTTTATCTCAAAGCATGCTGCCTCTGCGGAATCCGCATCCGAAATATCCGCCTTGACGGCAAGCGCACCGTATTTTTCAGACAAAGCCTTTGCGGAATCAACGTCACTCTTATAAATGAATGCAACCGAATATCCCGCCTCGCAAAATGTCGCAACAAGACTCGCGCCTATTCCGTTAGCTCCTCCGCTGATAAGAATTTTCTTCATTTCTCATCCTCCGATTCTATCATACGTAAAACATTATACCATAAACCAAGCGAAAAAACAACCGTTTTTGTATAAATAAAGATTTTTTTCTTTTCATAATAAAATACTCTTGACAAATCCCGAAAAATGATGTATAATAACCTAAAGTGTTCGAGCTTTATAAAATTAAAGACGGATATGCACAAAAGCGTGCAATACAATAAAAACACGAAGGAGAAAAAATAATGTTTGAACAGCTTAAGGACCTTCTCGTTGAGGAGCTTTCAATTGAAGAAGAACTAATCACACTTGACGCGGAGCTCAAAAACGATCTCGGCATAAACTCTCTTGAGCTTGCTGAGCTCGCTCTCCAGTGCGAAGAAAAGTTCGACGTAGAGATCAAAGACGATGACGTTCATCAGTTCGTAACCATCGGAGATATCGTAGACTACCTCGAAAGACAGTAATGCTGCAAACTTTTACATAAATAAAGCCGACAGGATCTTCCCGTCGGCTTTGTTTTTTTATTTTCTTCCCTCTATGAAGTACGCCGCCTCCATATCCGCAACGGTGAGAGCAAACGCCAAGGGGAACATCTCAAGCGCCTTTCCTACCGTTCCGGGATCGTCGTTCGTAGAGAATCCCATATGATATCTTATCGCAAACGCCTCGTCTCTCGTAAGGCGCATAAATCCCGATATTATATATACCGACTTTTCGCCGTGACCATAAGGAAGCGTGTCATTTATGGTATATGACGGAACCGCCTTCCATACGCCGTTTTCCTTTACGTTTCTCGTTCCGGGAACGTAAAAGTTTATCTTGCAAAGATCGTGCAAGAGAGATGCAATGGCGATGCTCTCGTCACTATACTCTATGCCGTACATCTCCTTCATTCTCGGTCTTGCCATAAAGTCCACAAGGCAGGAGTGAACGTTTAGACTGTGCTCACACAATCCACCCTCGTATGCACCGTGATATCTTGTTGATGCGGGCGCGGTAAAAAAGTCACTCTGCTCGGTAAGATATGCAAGAAGCTTATCTGCTCCGTCTCTCTTTATGTATTTATTATAGGTTTCAATGAATTGTTCCTTGAGTGTCATTCTTATAATCCTTTCAATCAAAAATATCGTTAATCAGATGTCGGCTTCAACATCATAGCCATATGCCTTTGGTTTCTCTTGTAGCAGATAACATAAGCTACTGTAAGCATAACGAAGGTAAAGCCCCACGACAACGGATATACAATGTAAAGCATCGGCAGCGTGTTGTACATCGGGAAGACGTTAAATACCCATACTATTCTAAAAAGACAGGATCCGACAAAGGTTATGACCGTAGAAATAGACGAGTATCCTATAGATCTGAGCATAGCCGTTCCTATCTCCATAAGCCCGCACAGGAAATACGGAGCACCGACGAAAAGAAGTCTGTTTCTTGCCTCCTTCAAAACGTTAGGATCCGAGTTGAATATTCCGACGAGCTGGTCCGAGAAGATATACGAGAGCAAGCCGAGAAAAGTACCGAGGATAGTACAAACAACGCAAGCGTAAACGAGAACTTTCTTAAGTCGCTTTGTTTTTCTTGCACCGTAGCTCTGAGATGCAAACGTAAGCGTAACGTGGTAGAACGCATTAAGAATATTATACAGGTATGCATCAACGTTATTGGCTGCCGCATTCGCGTTTACCGCAATATCACTGAGTGAATTGTATCCGCTCTGAAGGATAACGTTCGAAAGTGAGAACATACATCCTTGTATGCCTGCGGGTAAGCCGATCTTAACGAGTTTTATAAGTATGCTTCTATCGATTGCAAGCTTTGAGATAACAAGACGGCAGGAATCCTTGAGCCCCATAAGATGCCACAGAGAAAGTGCCGCGGATATGGTCTGAGCGGTTATCGTCGCGATGGCAACTCCCTCAACGCTCATTTTGCAAACGACAACGAAGAAGAGGTTGAGCAAAACATTGGTAACTCCGCCTGCCATTGAAAACAGCATCGGGCGAACCGTATCACCTCTTGAGCGAAGCATTCCCGCACAAAAATTATACATTATGTTGGAGACCGCGCCCATAAAGTATATACGAACGTAAAGAACGGCACCCGCCATAAAGCTTTCACGGGTATTCATAAGTGCAAGAAGGGTCGGTGCGATGAAAATTCCCAAAACCGAAACCGCTACACCGAGAATAAGTGCAAGTAACACGGCCGTATGCACGGTTTTTGATATTTTACCATCATCGCGGGAGCCTATGTTATGCGAAAGAGTAACGCAAACTCCCGCACCGAGACCGATAAACAAGCCGAGAATAAGGTTTATCATCGACGACGTGCAGCTTATAGCACCGAACGCGCTCTCATCGTGGCAAAAGTTTCCGATGACCCACATGTCCGCAGAATTGTAAAGCGACTGCAAAACGTTTGTAAGCATTATCGGAATGGCATAACGCATCATACCGGAAAATATAGGTCCTTCCGTAATGTTTATTTCTTTTTTTCTACTTGCCAAGACAGACATAGCGATCCTCCAAGCGCGTCAAAATTATGCAGTATACATACACGCCAATTATACCACATTTGAGGTGTTTTTTCAATAGAAAAAAAGCGCTTTTCAACATTTTACAATCTAGAAAACAAAAAAATTAAAAAAGTTAATTTGTAAAAAAAAATCGCCTATATTGATAATTTTCACCATCCTCAGTAGACATATGCCGCGTTATATGTTATAATATCTTAGGTTAAGTATAATTTCTTTATGGGAGGAAATATTACCTTTCATAAGACCACCAGAGAAGACAAAAGGAGGACTCCGCTATGATATATATGTTTTTGGCTGACGGCTTCGAGGAGGTGGAAGCTCTCGCTCCGCTCGATCTTCTTCTCCGCGCAGGAGCAAACGTAAAGACCGTAGGCATCGGCAAAAAGGAAATAACCGGGGCTCACGGCATAATCGTTCTTGCGGATATGTGTGATACCGACCTCACAGACCTCTCTGCAGAAATGGTCATACTCCCCGGCGGAATGCCCGGAACACTCAATCTTTCGGCATCCGACACGGTCAATAAGGCAATATTGGCCGCCAAAGAGAACGGCTCATTCATTGCGGCAATATGCGCCGCGCCCTCTATTCTCGGTGAAAGAGGTATCCTCAACGGCAAAAAGGCAGTTTGCTTCCCCGGCTTTGAGGAATCACTCAAGGGCGCAGAGGTATGTAGAGAAGGTGTCGTTACCGACGGAAATATAATAACCGCCGCAGGTATGGGAGTTGCGCTTGAATTCGGGCTTGCACTTGTTGAAGCACTATTTGGAAAAGAAAAGGCAAACGAGCTTTTCATTTCCACTCAAGCCTACAGAAGATGAACACGACAAAAGCAAGCCTTCGCGCAGGCTTTCTTGAGATGCGAAAAAATATGCCCGCATCGAAAAAAGCAGCTGCCGATAAGCATATATGCGCCAACCTGCTTTCGCTTGACGAAATAAAAAATGCAAGCACCGTGCTTGCCTACGCCCCGTTTCGAGGCGAGATAGATCTTGTTCCGGTGTTTTACGAGCTTTCATCCTCGGGAAAGAGAGTGGGATTCCCCAAGTGTATGCCCGAGCACAGAATGATATTCCGCGAATGCGGATACGGTGAGCTCGTACAGCAAAAATACGGTATATTGGAGCCTACCGAAAGCGCTCCCGAGATAAGCGCCTTCTCTGACAGTGACGTGTGCATAATTCCCTGTCTTGCCATAAGTGGAGAAGGACACAGACTCGGATACGGAGGAGGCTATTACGACAGATTTCTTGCGTCCTTCCCGGGCAAAAAGATTGTAGCCGTATATAACGATTTTATAACAAACGAAGTCTTCAATGAAGAATTTGATATTCCCGCGGAAATAATACTGACAGAGGAAGGGGTTATACGAGTTTGAGATCAAAAAATCAAATATATCTGCCCATCCTTGTCGCAGTTATATTGCTTCTTATAATCGCATCCGGATTTGTGGACGTATCCTTACTCAATCGCGAAAACGAGTATCTGGGTGTTATCCTTCTTGAAATAGTAATATTCGCACTTCCCTGCATAATCTTTTCAAGAATTTTCTCGCAAAAGCCGGTAAACACACTGAAGATATCCGTGTTTAAGGCAGATAAAGTATTTTTTATTCTCCTCGCCGCAGTTCTTCTCATATCCGGAAGCCTGCTCTACGGATTCCTTTTCGATGGTGACTCCGCATCCGACATGTCCTTCACCCTTTACCGTATTTTCACAGCAAAAAAAACGTCCTCCTTCTCGGGTGTGCTCTATCTTGTACTTGCATATGCACTTATCCCATCCGTATTTGAGGAGTTTACGTTCAGAGGTGTAGTCTGCTCGGGATACGAAGAAGCGTCACCGATATATTCAATAGCAATGAGCTCGGTATTCTTTGCAATGATACATTTTGATCTCAGAATGTTTCCGTTCCACCTCATAGCAGGTGCCGTGCTCGGAATAGTCGTTTATGCTACCGGATCGGTGTTCGCATCGATAGCGGTACACATGGCATTCAATCTGTTTTTCATCTTCGCAAACGATTACTCGTTGGCGTTTGTTTCGGCAGACGGTTCCTTCTCCTTCTTCGTCATAGGAACACTGTTTTTACTGTGTGCTGCCCTTTTCTGCGCGGAAGGGCGTAAGATATACAGAAAGAAGGCACGCACCACTCCGATAGACGACAAGCCAAAGGGCAAAAGAATAAATCCTCTTGAAATAGTTCTCTCCCCCTCAGCTGTGGTGTGCTATCTCATATTCTTTGCCGTAGTATTTTTAAAATGATCGAATATTACCCTCAAAAAACACGAAACGGAGGTTTCATATGAAAAAGAAAGATCTCAAGACCCCCACGCCAAACGTTGACTTGAGTATTGATGAGAGTCTAATCACAGATTCCGAAAAAGAGTCCGATATATTCACAGAGGAAGCGGAGGACATGACCGAAGCCGCCACTGAAAAGAACTCAAAGGAAAATAATGCTAAAACAAGACTCGCAGTTCTCCCCAAAAAGTTCTCCTCTAAATACGAAAAGAAGCCGGAGAATGAAAAGAAAAGCTGGTTTGAGCCCGCAGGTTATACAGAGACTGTCTCAACGATACACAACATAATCAAGACGATAATATATATTGTCTGCATAACCGTAATAGGATGCTTTCTCGCATACTACGTTATAACAAGAATGAACGACCTCTATGCCTTCGTTAAGCCTACCGACGAAGTTGAAATAGTAGTTCCCGAAAACGCAACTGTAAACGAAATAACCGATATACTGTACAATGCGGGGATCATAGAATATCCGGAATTCTTCAAGTTCTACGCTTCGCTCAAGAACGCCAGCGAAAGATACAACTTTAAGGCAGGAACCTACGTTGTAAATCCTATGATGAACTACGACCAGCTGTTCATCTGGCTTGAAGGAACCACCGAACGAACTATAAAACGAATAACCATCCCCGAGGGCTATACCGTAGACGAAATAATAAACCTTTTCGTTGAAGAGGGATTCGGCACTCGCGAGGGATTCATAAACACCATACAGAATTACGAGTTTGAAAATGAGTTCGTAAAGGTGCTCGATGCCATGCCCGAAAGAAACGTAGGATACAGACTTGAGGGCTTCCTCTATCCCGACACCTACGACGTATATACGAACAAATCCGAGGCTTATTACATCTATAAGCTTCTCGATAGATTTGAAGAGATATACTCCGAAAAATTCGAGGCAAGAGCGACCGAGCTCGGACTCAGCATGAACGAAGTCATAACACTCGCGTCAATGATAGAAAAAGAAGGCTACCTTCCCTCCGATTACGAGATCATCTCCTCGGTATTCCACAACAGACTCAGAAATCCTGCAAGCTATCCGAAACTTGAAAGTGATGCCACTACGGTTTACGCTATACAGCTTGCAACCGGCTCACGCGTCACTGAGCTTACAGAGGCAGATAAGGCGATAGATAGCCCGTATAACACCTATAAATATAACGGACTCCCTCCCGGACCTATCGCAAACCCCGGATACGAGGCTATTGTATGTGCTTTGTATCCCGAAAACACGAATTACTACTTCTTTGTATCCTCTCTTGAGGGTGAGACCTTCTATGCAACGTACTTGTGGCAGCATAACCAGAATATCCAAAAGGTTAACCAGCTCAACGAGCAGTACAAGCAAAACAACTCATGAATAAATAAAAGCCGTAAGGAAAGATCCTTACGGCTTTTTGTTATAATATATTCCCTGATAGGAAGACCTTCTGTAAAGCTCTTTATCGATATCGTTTATGACCGATACCTTCCTTCTGCTCCATTCGGGAGCAAGCAATGAGTCCGGCGCACCATCACCGGTGAGACGGCAAATCACTGTATCCGGCGGCAAAAGCTCAAGCGAATCACATACGATACGTATGTATTCTTCCCTGTCAAGCGGAGAATAATCGCCCTTTTCGTAAATGTCCGCCATGACAGTACCCGCGATAACGTGGAGAAGATGTATCTTGACCTGATCGGGCAAAAGTTTTGCAACCTCGCGTATAGTATCAAGCATCATTTCTCTGCTCTCTCCGGGAAGACCGTGTATCAGATGTATGCATATCTCCGCATTCGGAACATAGCGTCGTAATTTTTCGTATCCGACGAGAAAATCCGCATACGAATGTCCTCGGTTGATAAGCGTCGCGGTGCTGTCGCATACGGTCTGAAGACCAAGCTCAACCGTAAGCACTGTCCTATTAGATATGTCCGCAAGATACTCGAGCACGTCATCATCAAGACAGTCCGTGCGGGTAGCCGTATTCAAACCGACAACTCCCGGATAGGCAAGCGCCTCCTCGTATCTGTCTCTTATCACAGACACAGGCGCATACGTGTTTGTGTGCGCCTGAAAATATGGAATTATCCTGTCTGTGCTCCATTTGCGGTTCATCATAAGCACGCCCTTGTCTATCTGCGAGGTGATGCTTTCGATGGGATCGCCCGCAAAGTCGCCGCTTCCTCTTCCCGAACAGTATATGCATCCGCCTTGTCCGCACCGCCCATCTATATTCGGACAGGTAAATCCGGCGTCTATCATTATCTTCGATACCTTACCGCCGAAGCGCTTCTTCAGATAATGATCGTACGTGTAGTATCTCTTGTTAGTATCCGAATTGACAAACGGATTCACAGAAGCCTGTGTTTCTTTTTTCATATTACTCTGCAAGCAGCTTCTCCACTGCGGCAAGCTTTATGCATACTGCAAGTATCTCAACTGCAGGAGCAAGAGCATCTATGGAAGGATACGTAGGTGCAAGACGTATGTTGGAATCATACGGGTCCTTCTTGTAAGGATACGTAGCGCCTACGGGAGTAAGGGTAACTCCTGCCTCCTTGCAAAGAGTGTACGCTCTCTTAGCGCAGCCTTCAAGCGTGTATACACTTATAAAGTATCCACCGTTAGGTCTTGTAAAACGAGCGGCACCGCACTCACCGAGCTCCTTATCAAGTATGCTTTCGGAAAGTTGGAACTTGGGACGAAGAAGAGCGGCAAACTTTTTCATATGAAAAAGCACATTCTCCGCATTCTTGAAATACTTTACGTGTCTTATCTGATTTATCTTATCGTGACCTATCGTCTGTGTTCCGATTATGGGAAGTATCTGCGCGAGATTGTTCTCTGAGCATGCCAATATAGCGACTCCGGATCCGGGGAAGGTCATCTTTGAAGTAGATGCAAAATAGAAGACTCTGTCCTCGTTTCCGCACTTCTTTGCCTCTGCGAAAATATCGAGAAGCTCGTCGCGCTTGTCGACGTAGATATCGTGTATAGCGTACGCATTGTCCCAGAATATTCTGAAGTCAGGTGCCGCACACTTCATACCCGCAAGTCTGCGAACGGTATCATCCGAATATGTATATCCGTCGGGATTGGAATACTTAGGACAGCACCAGATACCCTTTATCGACTCATCCGATCCGACAAGCGCCTCTACAGTATCCATATCCGGTCCTGTTTCTGTCATAGGAACTGCTATCATCTCTATTCCAAGCGATTCGGTTATACCGAAATGTCTGTCATATCCGGGAGCAGGACAGATAAACTTTATCTTATCCTCCTTGCACCAGGGACGCTTGCTTCCGCAAACACCGTAAAGCATCGCACGTGCAACAGCGTCGTACATAAGGTTGAGCGATGAGTTACCGCCAACGAAAATATACTGCTTGGGAATGTTCAAAAGATCCGAGAAAAGCTGCTTTGCCTCGTCTATTCCGGAAAGAAGACCGTAGTTTCTGCAGTCTGTTCCGTCCTCGGAGATAACATCTTCCTTAGTGCTTATGCATTCAAATATATCACTAACAGCATCAAGCTGATCCGATGCGGGCTTTCCTCTTGACAGGTCGAGCGAAAGGCCCTTTTTCTTATACTCGGAATATCTGTTTTCAAGAATATTCTTTTCCGTCAGCAGCTCTACTCTGCTCATGTTAACGTAGTTTTTCATTAAATGCTCCTGAATGTATAATATAACCGGAAAATGTATTACACCCTCCGGTCATATAGATTTTATTATTTATCAAAATTCAGCATTCTTACTCGTACGCGGGAATGCCTCTACATCACGAATGTTCTGGATACCAGTGATGTACATTATCAATCTTTCAAATCCAAGACCAAAGCCCGCATGCTTTGCTCCGCCGAAGCGTCTGAGGTCTGCATACCACCAATAATCCTTAGGATCGAGACCGAATTCCTTTATAGCGTCGTTAAGCTTATCTATTCTCTCTTCTCTCTGAGAACCGCCTATAAGCTCTCCTACACCGGGAACAAGCATATCCATAGCCGCAACCGTCTTTCCGTCGTCGTTTCTTCTCATATAGAACGCCTTTATTTCCTTCGGATAATCGGTAACGAATACCGGCTTCTTAAATATTTTCTCTGTGAGATATCTCTCATGCTCGGTCTGAAGATCGATTCCCCACTTTACGGGATATTCAAACTTCTCTCCGCTCTTCTCAAGAAGCTCTATTGCCTCTGTGTAAGTAACGCGACCGAACTCGCTGTTGCAAAGAGCGGTCATACGCTCGATAAGACCGTTATCAATGAACTTATTGAAGAACTCAAGCTCTGCAGGGCAGTTGTCCATAACGTACTTGAGAACGAACTTTATCATATCCTCTGCAAGCTGCATATCGTCGTTAAGGTCTGCAAATGCGATCTCGGGCTCTACCATCCAAAACTCTGCAGCGTGTCTCTGAGTATTCGACTTTTCTGCTCTGAACGTAGGACCGAAGGTGTATACGTTTCCAAATGCCATAGCAAAGCACTCAACGTTAAGCTGACCCGAAACGGTAAGGTTTGCCTTCTTTCCGAAGAAATCCTCACTGTAATCTATCTCGCCGTTCTCTGTTCTCGGAAGATCGTCAAGATCAAGCGTAGTTACCTTGAACATCTCACCTGCACCCTCACAGTCACTTGCGGTAATAAGCGGTGTATGAACGTAAACAAAGTTTCTCTGGTTGAAGAAGGTGTGCAAAGCATATGCAGCAACGCTTCTTACTCTGAATACTGCATTGTATGTGTTTGCGCGAGGACGAAGATGCGCGATTGTTCTGAGATATTCCATTGTATGGCGCTTCTTCTGAAGCGGGAATTCGGGAGATGAGGGTCCCTCGACGACTGCACTTACAGCCTTAAGCTCGAACGGCTGCTTGGCAGCAGGCGTAAGCTCCACGACACCGGTAAAGGAAAGAGCCGCACCGACGTTCTGCGACGTTATCTCCGAATAGTTTGAAAGCTTATCATTTTCTACAACGACCTGAAGGTTACCGAAATAGGAACCGTCGTTAAGCTCTACAAATCCAAATGCGTTGGACGAACGAATAGTTCTGACCCATCCTGCAACTGTAATTTCTTTTCCTTCAAAAAGCTTGGGATCCTTGTATATTTCCTTAATTGTTGTCCTGTACATTTATAAAATCTCCTTTATTTTTCGCAAGTTTTATTTTTTAAAATTGCAATACCTGCACACAAGACTCGTATATTATATCACACAAGGGCAGAAAAAGCAAGAGGTTGTATTAAATATTGCAAATAGTTTACAGTTTCGTATAATGTAATTAATTCTTAAGCCAAAAAGTTGCGATTTCGTCCGACAGCTCGTGAAGATCACTATAGTGCGATATGCCCCTATACAACTTTGGCATCATTCTTTTGTATTTTTCATCAGCATATCTTTCATCCGCAAACACAATGACACCGCGATCGTTTTCACTTCTGATAACACGTCCCGCCGCCTGCAAAACGTTGTTGAAGCCCGGATACGTGTATGCGAAGTCATATCCGTCGTCGCCGGCATTGTCATAGTATTCACGTATGATATTCTGCTCATTCGAAATTCCCGGAAGACCGACTCCGAAAATGATCGTACCTATAAGTCTGTTACCCGGCAGGTCAATTCCTTCCGAGAAGGATCCTCCGAGAACGCAGAAGCCCACTCGGTGCTCGGACGTATCGTCACGGAAGAAATCCATAAACACTCTTCTTTCGGAAAAGGTCATATCCTTTTTCTGCATTACCGACTTTATTTTCGGATATCTTTCACGAAAGAGCTTATAGAGTGCTTCCATATAGCCGTACGACGGGAAATAGAGTATATAATTTCCCTTTTTCGCCGAAAGAACGGCGGAAACGAGGGAAAGCATTCTCTTCATCGTTCTTCCGTTATCTCTCTTCTCGTACCGCGTGGTAACGCCGGTATATACGGCACAAAATCTGTTCTCCTTTTCAAACGGAGAGTTGAGAGTCAAAATAGACGCGCGCCTTCCGTTATAAAGCGTTCTTACGTAATAATCCATCGGCGTAAGAGTAGCCGAGAAAAATACCGTCGCATAAGAATATGCAAAACATCTTTCAAGCGGCACCGCGGGATCCACGCACATACATTTGATGACGACCTCATCGTCTTCCACCTCAACGTAATAGCGTATTCCGTCCATCCGCTCCTCAAGTAAGGAATAGAAGTCGTCCAACGAATCAAGAAGCTCTTTTGCTACGTCATAAGCGCCGGTCTCTCTGAAATCATTGCAAAAGTCAAACAGCTTTGTGCGGAGCTTAAGCGTTGCCTCGTCAATACCGTTCATAGGCGAATCGGACAAATAAAATCCGCGCTTTACTCCGTCGTTATCCTTGATCAGACTGTCGTTACACAATGCGGATATCCTGTGTATTACCTTTGCGTAGGAATTCAGCTCCTGCTTTATCGGATCAAACGCATCCTTAAAGCCCTCCTCACGTGCGGATGCGGATATCTTTGCGTACGCGTCCGCCACCTCAGACATAGTTATCCGAGCGGAATACATCTCCTTTGCGCGCGACGCAAGGTTATGTGCCTCGTCGATAAGAAATACGAACTTACCGGATCTTGCGTTATCACCAAAATAACGCTTTATCTTTACCTTCGGATCGAAAACGTAATTGTAGTCACATATCACGACCTCACACAGCTCCGAAAGATCAAGGGACAGCTCATACGGACATATGCCGTATTTTTCGGACACCTCCCGTATCGTATCGGTAGAATAACCGTATCTTGTATTCACAAGCTCGGTGATCGCTTCCTCGGAGCGCGCCGCATATCCATTCATTCTGGCGCATCCGTATCTGTCGCAATCGTATCCAATCTCCTTTGCTCTCGGGCAAACGCCCATCTTTGCGGAAAGCTGAACGCATCTCACCTTCGCTCCTGCCTTAAACAAGCGCTCGCACGCCTTGAATGCTTCGTTTGCCGTGCTTCCCTTCGCGGTAAGGTAAAAGACCTTGTCGCAGTATCCGTCTCCGATGGCACGCACCGCCGCGTATATTGCGGATATAGTCTTTCCTATACCCGTAGGCGCTTCTACGAAGAGCCCCGAACCTTTCTTTACAGTATTATATGCACGCCTTATAAAATCCGACTGTCCTTCTCTCACGTGTGAATAAGGAAACTTTAATCCCTTGAGGCTCTTTACGGATGCCTCTGAAAGATATCTTGAAAGATACAGCCGTCTATGAAGCTTTTGCATTATCTTCTCAAGCTTTTTGTTTGCAACCGAGAAGCTGAAAACGTTGTATACACCGCTTCTTTTATCGCCCTGCATACAGTCTATACATACTTTTACAGTGTCTGCCCTTCTGTCCGACATATATGCCTGCGCAGTAATGACGGACATTGCCTCCGCAAAATGTCTTATCGAGCCCTTATGGTCGTTAAAGGATACGTTGACCGTAACTATCGGTATGCCGTCCTCCTCGCTCACCTCTCCGTTTGCAACTATAACGTATTTTACGTCACCGTAAAAGAACGAAAAAATAAAGCACTCATCGCTTTCTTGCTCAAAGGTCATATCCGGTCCCTGAAGACCGAACGCGTACTCGGATGCCGCTTCTCCGCCTTTGATCCGTATGCACTTATCAAGCTCGCTCACAGCACCCTCCTTTAAAGCTTAATTTCCAAAATTTTAGGGGTTACATTTTTTGCGCTTCGGCATTATAATATTAATAAGCTAAACAGTGACCTTACCGTCATACGACACCCAATACGATCCAAAACGGAGGCCTTTATGGAATTAGTAATCATAAGCGACAAAAAAATGAAGATTATGCTCACACAAAAAGAGCTTGACCGATACAACATTGACAGTGAAAGCTTCAGCATCACAAACGACGCGCATCGACACGCTTTTCGCAGACTGCTTAACGATGCCTGCAAGCAAAGCGGATTTGAGAACAATGCGGCACGACTTATGGTGCAGATGTACCCCGCAAAAAAGGGCGGCTGTGAGATATTCGTAACAAAGATGGAGTCCTCCGAAGCACCGTCAAAAAGGCCTTCGTCTCCCTCCCCGATATCACTTGACATAGAATGCTATGAGACCTCGGATGACGCTGCCTGCTACTGCTTTGATACATTCTCACATCTCAACTCAGTATGCAGACAATTAGTGACAAGCAGATTCAAGGGAAAGAGTGATGCTTACGTTTCGACGAGCGGTACATACTATCTCATTCTCAGCAAATTTCACTCAAAAAGATCTATCGGTCAACCGTATAATAACTTATCGTTCATAAATGAGTTTACAGTTTCCTCCGGTCTTGGGTCTATACCCTACGTGCAGGAATACTGTAAGCTCATATGCAAGGATAAAGCCGTAGACGTTTTAGGAATGCTTTAGTAATTCAGACCGAATTTAATACGAGCGGCATCAGCAATAAGCTTTGCGCTTCCCTCTATACCCATAACCGAGGCATCGATCATTATATCGTAATTTTCATAGCGTCCCCATTTATTACCGGTATAGTAGTTATAGTAATTTGCTCTTCTCTTGTCGGTCTTTTCTATTATTTCCTTGGATTCGTTTCTGGATATGCAGTTTCTCTCGCATATTCTTTCTATTCTGCTCTCCACCGGAGCGTATACATACACTCTCAGAATGGCGGGAGCGTTTTTAAGCGCATAATCAGCGCATCTTCCTATAAAGACAGCGTTTTCCTTTTCCGCAATATTTCTTATTATCTCAGACTGAACTGCGAAAAGTTTATCATTTATGGGCGCATCATATCTTATATGAGGCATTCCGTACATGGTAGAACCCATAGCAAGCGTGTAAAGCAAACTTGAGGGATGCTTTTCATCTGCCATGTGCAATACATCCTCCGAGTATCCGCTTTTTTGAGCCGCCATATTGATAAGCTCTCTTCCGTAAGCTGTAACGCCGAGTATCTCTCCGACGCGAAGGCCTATCTCTCTTCCTCCACTTCCGTACTGTCTTGCAATGGTTATAACAAAGTTACTCATCGGGTACCCTCCTTTATCATCATTGTATAAACGTATTCTTACTGTACATATTATATCACAATTTTTTCATTTTGTAAAGAGCATAGAAAAAAATAATAGTCTAAATCTTCTTTTTTAAGCAAAACAAACATATCTTTTTATGCAATAACGTAAAGAGGTATAAGAATGAGTAAGCTTTTTTCACGCAATGCAGGAACTCCGTCCCTGTTTCTTTATAACGGTATGTGCAACAGTCTGTCCTCACTTGCATTGCGATTTGCCACTATGGCATTCAACATTTATCTTTCATCAAAAGCAGGAGCGGGAGCAATGGGACTGCTTTCCTTGACCTACAGTGTATGGGGACTCGCGCTCACTCTAGGGTGTGCTTCGGGAGGTCTTGTTTCGTCAAGAGCATGTGCAGAGGCTATTCTTTTAAAGCAGGACGTAAGGGGGACCGCATCAAAGTGCCTGCGCTATTCCTTCTTATGCGGTACAATCACATCGGCCGTGCTTTTTTCTCTTTCGAGCATCATCGGAGGAACGTTAATTGCAGATACCCGTACCGTAGCGCCCCTGAAAATAATGAGCATTTCCCTGCCCTTTATTTCCATGAGCACCTCGCTTAACGGATACTTTAACGCCAAAACGCGGTCTTATAAAAACGCCATAGTGCAGGTTTGCGAGCAGATAATAAGAATGAGCGTAACCGTTTTGATATTCACACTTTCACACAAAACGGATGCAAAAAGTGCATGCATAAGTATAGTTTTAGGAGGTGCACTTGCCGAGGTGATCTCCTTCTTTTTGCTATTCATTCTCTTTTTATACGACGTAAGAGAGCATCCTCATACAGACGGAGAGCATTGCTCATACAAAAAGCTAAGCGCAATATCCCTTCCCGTGACGTTCAGTGCGGCGGTCAGGACCGCGCTTGTAAGCATCGAGCATATACTGATACCAAAATGCCTTGTCACCTACGGAACTGCATACGAGACCTCCCTTGCGCTTTTCGGCACCGTGCACGGTATGGCTATCCCAACAGTTTTGTTTTGCTATGCGCTTCCATCCGCATTTTCGGGACTTCTCATTCCTAAAATATCCGAATATCACGTAAGTAAAAACCAAAAGGAGCTTTTATACGTAGCAAACCGAGCGTACCGCTTCACACTGTGCTTTTCGCTCGGCGTATCTGCATTTTTGATGTTCTCCGCCGACATTGTCGGAAGCACACTGTATCCCGGTATGGGAGCCGGGCACTACATATATCTGCTTGCACCGTTGATACCCGTAATGTACGTAGATAGTGTAAGCGATTCTTTGCTGAAGGGATTAGACCTTCAGCAACACTCTATGATGATAAACATCGCGGATGCGGCAATAAGTGTAATATGCGTTGCACTTGCGGTTCCGGAAATCGGAATATACGGCTATATCGTCGCAATATATCTGAGCGAAATCTTTAACACCTGCGCAAGTATATTTAAAATACTGAAGGTAACGGGATACCGCTTCCACACAGTAAAGCATATCTGCGTCCCTACAATAGTGGCTATAGCCTCCTCAAAGCTCACGTCCCCACTCTATTCTCTCACAGTGGGGATAGGCATGCCCTTTGCTCTGTTCATAGGCATTCTTTCGTTTACTCTCACGTACATTTTTCTCTTGTACGCCACCAAAAACCTTTCTTATGAGGAACAGCTATGGGTAAAGAAAGCCCTGTTGTTCAAAAAATAAAACGGCATCACACAAGGCAATGCCGTATTATTCATCACATTGAAAATTTCATCGTTATCGTCGGGAATGCAGGATCAAACTCGAAATACTTATCAAGCAATTTACCGAACATACTGATCAAAGGCGCATTCACAACAGCTATTATTACCGTACCTATGCCGATACCGTGTAATGAGTGATTGAGCACAAGTGCAAGCACAACTGACAGAGCGAGAAGGATTATATCGTTAACGAACTTGACCTTTTCTTCCTTGAGATTAAATTTTTCAGCAATTTCGGTAACTATAAGTTCGTGTATCTGAAGAGGCAATGTCGTCCTGAAGAGGCAAGCTATTGAGAATGCAATAAACAATTCACCGAGAGCAAGCGAGATTATTCTAGCCGCCATCGTCGTATAGACCTCAAGTCCGAATATCAAAAACCAAAAGTCAAGGAGCAAGCCCGAAATGATAGTTACAAGGAAGCAAAGCAGATACTTCACCTTAAAACGCTTAATAACTATAAGCATAAAAATAAGAGCTATCAGCTGATAGAGATCCTCGGACATACCATGAGTAAACCATGTAAAAAACTCTTCAAGCTTTAAGTGTATTATGTAGGGAGGTGCGGCTATCATCGAAAGCCCGAAATCCGCTTTTATAGTAAGGCAAACTCCGAGGGCACAAAGCACTATGCCGACAAAGAATGCCAATTCATCACATTTTTTTATTTTTTTCATTTTTACAATCTTTCCTTTCGGCCATC
>JAZSLE010000120.1:0-2439 GCA_045535215.1 Eubacteriales bacterium | reverse complement strand
ACAGAACGACATGGCTACGATCCGACTTTGTTCGTAGTGGTGTTTTCTGCAATTTTACTGTCCTCTTCGGTCGGCGTGTTTCTTATTACGGTCTCTATTTTATACCTTGAACTTGCGCTGTTCGGTGTGTAAAGATTGAAGAAGTTGACAAAGCATCCGTAATGGTCGGCGTGCGCGTGTGTGATGAACCATGCCGCAATAGTGATATTGTTTTTGTCGGGTGCCTGCTCTATGAGTACGTCGTTGAGTCTCTGCGCGTCAAGAGGGCTTGCGTGGAAGCCGCCGTCGTATATGATGAAGCTTCCGTCGGAAAGTCTGAATACGTACGACATACCGTTCTGATAGCCGGTGTCTCCTACTCTCTCAAGACCTATCTGTGTTACACGAGTAGTGGTTATTGCGGTGTATTTGTTGTCCTCCTCCTTTTGCGGAAGCGCCGTTTCGGAGATAGGCTCAGCGTTTATGCGCATCTGCTTGGAGAATTTATTGAAGTACACGGTAACGACGGTAGAGGAATTTACGTAGGTGGCAAAGAGGTTGTCATCTATTTTGTTTGTCGTATACTCTGTGTAATCGTTGTTCTTGAGCAATTCCTTGTAGCCCTCAAAGCTTTCTGCCGTCACATCGCTCACTATCGCCATGTGACAGCTGTCGCCCATATCGTGTACGTATATGTTTTCCGTGTCGGGAACCATGGGAAGCGAGGAAAGCTTTGTATCGTTAAGCGCGCCCTCCAGCTTAAAATCATTGGGGATGGTAATGCTTCCGTCCTTGATATTTTGGCTTAAGTAATTTACGAATCCGGTTATAGCCGCGCTGAAGCCTGCTTCCGAAAATGCGGCAATAACGATCTTTCCGTTTACGTTTGCAACTCTGTAATCGCCAAAGCAGAGTCCTGAATATACGAGCTTGGATTCTTCGCGGTTGGTGTATCCGATAAGGATTACCTTTTCATCCGGAGAGATCTCCTGCCCGCGCCCTATGAAGTCGTCGCCGATCTTGATGCTTCCGGAGCTTTTATTGAATTTGTCGAGCTGCTCTCTGAGGCTGAGTGTTGCGAGGGTAATGGTAGTGGCAGCCTGCTCGGGACTCATTATAGAATATTCGGTAGCTCCGCTTACAAAGAGCTGTGCTTCCTTTGACTGAGTCGGAGCGGTCGTTTCCTGCGGCGTTGTCTCTACGTCGCCTGCCGGTGTTGTCTCATCCGTTTTATCGCTTCCGGGTGCGCATGATGTAAGCGCGATGCCCATAAGCATAACGAACACCAACAGTAAAGAAATAAGTTTTATTGAAATACTTTTCATTTTTTGTCCTCCATGGATTTATACTATGGTTTTACCATAAAACGCGGTCTATGTCAATACAAAATCTTAAAAGAAGATGTCTTTTGGAAAAACGAAAGTCCGAACAACACGGCTCGGACTTTCGTATTGTCATTCGGTAACGCTACTGCATCACCTATGGGAATCTATTAAGAATCGTATACTACCTTTGTGTAGTTACCGCCGTTGAAGGGAAGCTCGAACTCATACTTCGTATGTCCAGCAACGAATACCTGTTTTACCTTCTTTGAGGAGAAGAGATAGGAGGAGCGCTCCGCAGCCTTGTACCTTGCGTATGAGGCCGTGGCCATCGGCCAGAGAACGTAGGTGGGGTCTATCAGCTTGTAGAGTGCCGTCGTACCGCCCGTGTATCCGTGGTGAGCGACCTGAACGAAGTCACACGTCATCGTATCCTTGGAGTATGCCTTTACCATGATAGCGGAGCCGTCCTCAGAGCAGTCGCCGAGCATCATAAAGCTTTGACCTGCGAGCTCAAGCTTTGTTACCGTTGTGGAGGTGTTGAAGTAGGTGAAGTTTCCGGGAAGGAACATCTCGAGGTTATACAAAACGGTTACCTTCGCGTCTCTTATATGGAACACTTGACCGGGATGTGTCTTGATGAGGGTCGTTCCGGACGCTTTAAGACGTCTCTCAACGGTTATCTGCTTGCTGGTGGTGGTGTTCTCTGCGAGAGTGGAGTCTTCGCTTGTAGGAGTATTTCTTATTATTGTCTCTATCTTATACTTTGAACTTGCACTGTTGGGAGAATAGAGATCCATAAAGGTTATGAACGTGCCGTAGTGGTCACTGTGAGCATGAGTGATGATCCATGCGGCGATAGTTATATTGTTTTTGTCGATAGCCTGCTCCGTCAATACGTCGTTAAGTCTCTTAGCGTCTCTCGAGTCGCTTGTGAAACCACCGTCGTATATGATGAAGCTACCGTCAGAAAGTCTGAATACGTACGACATACCGTTCTGGAAGCTTTCGGCATTTCCTACGCGCTCAACACCGATCTGTGTTACGAGAGGTGTCGTTACTGCGGTATACTTGTTGTCCTCTTCCTTCAGGGGAAGTGCAGTCTGCTCGATAGGCTCTGCGTTTATACGGATCTGCT
>JAZSLE010000222.1:0-15881 GCA_045535215.1 Eubacteriales bacterium | reverse complement strand
GAAGACATGCCATCAAACGCAATCACAGCAATCTGAAGCAGATCATAATACCTTCTGAAATGACGGCTTCTCTCTCCGAACTTGAAGATTTCGTAGTCGGTGACGAGGACCTTGGCGCAGATTTTGACGCAGAGAGACTTGGGCGTGTTATCAGCGACTTTGTTCGCCAGCTTTCCGAGCGCAGACAATTCATATTTATGAGTCGGTACTACTTAGCCGATCCCATTGATACGATTGCAAGAGATCTGAGTTTGAGTCGTTCAATGGTAAACAAGGAGCTTGCCACCATTAGAAGTGCCTTGAAAGAAAAACTTGAAAGTGAGGGTTATTCTATATGAAAAAGAAGGAATGGAATGAAGGTCTGAATCACCTTGATCCCGACCTTGTTGAAAAGCATATTGAGCAAAAGGAAAGGCTCAGACATAGAAACCAAAAAATTAAAAGCGTATGGCTCCGCTTCGGAGCAATCGCAGCTTGCTTCTTGCTGATTGTAAGTGCGGTTATCGTTGTGCCGATGCTGCGCGAGGATGAACCCTCGTTCCAACTTCCAACCGATATAAACAATATTATTTGGAATACGGATATGGGGGATGCACCCGACAATAGTATAGAGGTGCCTTTATGGGAAGGATGGCAATTGGAATCATATTCCCTTTATCAAAGATTAGAAAATGCAGATCCCGATCAATACTTTGCGTTGCATATATCTAAAACCTTTTGGGATGGTTTTGTTTACAACGGAAAAACTGTAGCTCAAATAAGGCAAGAGAAAGAAGATAAATACAATCTTTTTGAAAAACTCGCTCAACTTCTGAAAGAGGGTGATGTACTAAAGTACGGTGAGTTAGTATACACAGTTGGAACCCCCGAAGGCGAAAAATGGGCAAAAGCGCTGTATGACGAAAGGATTGAATATTACGGAGAAGAACTTTTGTCGAAGTATATAGTGGACGGTGAATTTAACAAAGCTCAAGTGGAGGAAGATAGTTCAAATGCTATTGCTGAAGCAGAACAGTTAGAAATTATGGATGATTATGCTTACAAGGCTTATCACAGTAGCTATGTGGATGATACCGAAAAGGTTTTTTCCGAGATGGGATTGTATACTATCGTCAAGAATAAAAAATTGTTTGTGTTCATTCAGAAAGAAAAACTTGCGAATCTTGAAGTGACAGATAAGGGTAGTTATAAGTTAAGTCTTGCAAAACGCAGAAATTATGAGCACGAAGAAGGCGATATACCCTCTTATGAGGGTAATGTAACGGGCTTTGCACTTGAAAAGATCGAATGCGAGACTTTTGATCATTCCTCGCGATTTGCAAAAACGGATTCAGAGTTGATTGATAAGATAAATGCTTTGATCGTAGCAGGACAGTTTGATACAGACAGAATTAGGATTTCTATAACAAGCAGCGAGGCATTATCCGAGGACGTATTCAAAGATATGAATTGTGAAACAATCAACGTAACAAGAAAATATCAAACAAGTGCTTTTGCTTGGCTGTCTGTTAAGTATGAGAATATTAATCTTAAAGCGTTGAAGGAAATATCCAATATGACTACGGTTAAAACTATAAATATCTATTTGGGGATTGAAGTTCCGGATGTTGCAGGATGAGTTCTGCTAATGTATAGTAACTAATATTGCAAAAGGCGAGCGTATTTTGCGCTCGCCTTCTTCTTTCCTTTTGGAAGTGTTTTTACAACTATATATTATCGTGGTGCGATCTTTTTATTCCAACATTCTTGAAAGGCTGATCTCATATATAAATTACCTCCACGAGAACGATTTCTTCCGAGCTTGCTTTGATGTTGTTCATCTCAGAAGTCCATTGGAGTGGGTTGTGAGCCTTTAGGACTTCGTCTATGCCACGTTCTTTGGCAAGGAGAGAAATTATGTGATCGAGCAATTCGCGAGCCTGAATATCAATGGCGTGTAGGTATTCATTCAATCGTCCTTCAGTAAGAAGGGTGGTGTACGTTTCTCGACGATGATTCTTAATAAAGTCAAGATAAAACTGCCCGTACTTGCCAATCTGATAATTGGTTTGTTCGGGCAGTTAAAATTCGGGAACAAGACGCCCGTTTTCTTCACGATAGGTTCCACCAAGGGTTTCATACAATGTTTTCATTACAGTATCTCCATTCAAATTATTATTTGCGATATACTATATCGATTGTCTTTACCACTTGTTATTTTTGAAACCTTCGTTATGGGGTCTCGTCATTGGTGTCTCCCTTTTCTTTATTAAAAATTTTATGCAAGTTAACATTTTTATATCGGTATGCACTTGAAAAAGCGCGGCGTTGTTGATATAATATTATAGGGATATCGCTTTTTGACGATATCCCTATGTAATCCAATCTATAAGCCGAGTTTTGTCGAGAACGGTCATCTATCTTCGCTGCTCGTCACCGAACAGCTTCGGAGCAATGCTCCGTGCCACCCATGGATATGTGTCGGGCGAACGATCCATATGCGGTGTTGCTTCGGATAGGGTTTACAGCGAGCTGTAGTTACCTATAGCTCGGGTGAGCTCTTACCTCGCCTTTCCATCCTTACCGAAAAAATATTCGGCGGTATATTTCTGTTGCACTTGCCCGGGAGTCACCTCCGGCTGACGTTATCAGTTATCCTGCCCTGTGAAGCTCGGACTTTCCTCGCGGTACGACCTTTCGATACTGTACCGCGCGACCGTTTGATCGGGTTACCGTAATATTATATCATTTTTTGACTTTCGTGTCAATAGCTTTATCTGATAAACTTTTATTTGGTGCGCCACTTGGCCTCGGAGGACATATGCCTGAATGTAAACTTTGCCCCAGAAAATGTAATACCGATAGGGAAAACGGTGTTCTCGGATACTGCGGGGCGGGAGCAAACGCATCTGTAGCTCACGTGACGAAGCACTTCTTTGAGGAGCCTCCGATAAGCGGAAATGTCGGCTCGGGTGCAATATTCTTCGGTGGATGTAATCTCGGATGCGTATTTTGCCAGAACCGCGATATCAGCACGCGCAATGTTGGCGACGTAATGAGCGACAAGGAGCTGTCTGAGCTTATTTTGAGAGTGGCCGACAGCGGAGTGCATAACGTAAATCTTGTTACGCCCACTCCCCACGTTTACGCTATAGCACGTGCGCTTGAAAGGGTAAAGCACCTTATTACCGTACCCGTTGTATATAATACAGGTGCGTACGAAACGGTAGACGCGATACGCATGATGGACGGTCTCGCAGACGTATATCTCCCTGATATAAAGTACGCAAGCGACAAGCTCGCCGTCCGCTATTCAAATGCTTTGGGATATACTGAAAACGCATTTTCTGCACTGGAGGAGATGCTTCGTCAGCAGGGAAGATATATTGAGGAGAACGGACTTGTAAAAAGAGGAGTCATAGTAAGGCATCTTTGCCTTCCTTCCTGCTCCGAGGACTCGCGCGGTGTGATAGACCGCCTTTCCGCATATCTTGAAAAATACGACTTCCGCATAAGTCTTATGAGTCAGTACACACCCGAATTCCTCGGTGCAGAGGGTAAGGTGCGATATAAGGAGATAAGCCGGCGTATAACAACGCTTGAATATAACCGACTTGCAAGGCTTTGTGAGGAGTATGGCTTTAACGGTTATTTTCAGGAAAGAAGCTCTGCAAGTAAGGCGTATACGCCCGACTTTAAGAGCGGTAAAAAAGGATTTTGATAAGGGGGTAAGAAAATGAGGCTTGATATGAAAAATATATTTCGTTCAAAAAAGATAAGAAGATGTGCTGTCGCAGCCCTTGCGTTTCTGCTTGCGCTTTGTATAATGAGTGTCACTGCGGTGCTTGCGATAAGCGGATCGGTCGTAGCTACGACGAAGAGCAGAATGATTACCGTAAACGAAAGCAAAACGGTATACGGAATAGATTGTATAATCGTTCTCGGTGCATTCGTTAAGGAAAACGGACAACCGAGCGATATGCTAAAGGATAGACTCGACGTCGCTCTTGAACTTTACAACGCGGGAGTCAGCGAAAGAATACTCGTAAGCGGCGACCACGGACGCGAGGGCTACAACGAGGTCGGTATAATGAAGAAGTATCTCGTTGACAACGGTGTTCCGGACAGTGCCGTATTTATGGACCACGCGGGATTTTCCACGTACGAGACTATGTACAGAGCAAACGAGATCTTTTTGACTGAGTCATACTATAAGCGAGTAATAATCGTTACTCAGGAGTATCACCTCTACAGAGCGATGTATAATGCAAAGAATGTCGGACTTGACGCGTACGGCGTGGCATCAGATCCGAGAGAATACAGCGGACAGTACAAGCGCGACATCAGAGAGCACCTTGCCCGCTTCAAAGATTTCTTTTTCTGTACATATGAAGCGTCTCCTACCTATCACGGTGATCCGATATCTATATACGGTGACGGAAACGCTACAAACGACGAATATTATGATGATCTTTTTAAGAAGAATTGAATCAGACATAAAGGGGTAACATATGTCAGACGAAAGATCGCAGTCGACCGATAAGCAGGAGGCTATATTCAAAAGAAGACTTTTGGAGCTTGCCTCAAGATCGTATGGAAAGGCTATCTACACCTTTACGGACTTTTTGAATGCCTCCGAGTGCTTATACGCCCTTTCATGCAGAGAGATAGCCTATGCTGGAGTGACAGCATACGGCGGTATGGAGCATTGTGAGAGAGTGATGATACGCTTTGGAAGCGAGCAGGAGCTCGGGTACGAGATGCCGTTTCCGATCGCCGCGGTACACACGAAATGTACGGCGGGTGATTTTGCGAGAGAGCTTACGCACAGAGACTATCTCGGAGCTTTGATGAATTTAGGAATAGAGCGTCCGTGCATTGGAGATATACTCGTAATGAAGAACGAGGCATATATACTTTGCGTTTCAAGAATGGCGAAATATATATGCGAATCTCTTGACAAGGTGTCGCGAGAGCCGATAAGCTGTGAGATAATATGGGACGTTTCGCTTCTCCCGGATAGCGTCGGACCGTCATTTGAACGAAAGAATGCATCCGTTTCCTCATTGAGAGTGGATGCCGTGGTTGCCGCAGTGTACAGTATCTCACGGTCTGCGTCTCTTGATCTTGTGGAGAGCGGATGCGTGTACGTTGATCAAAAGGAATGCCTATCTCCATCAAAGGAGCTGTGTGAGGGCTGCAGAGTCTCTGTAAGGGGAAAGGGAAAGTTTATTTTCATTGGTGTGGATCACGTGAGTAAGAAGGGAAGGAGCAATATATCCGTAGATATATATGTGTGACGTTATGCTTGCATTTTGGATAACCGCTGCAGTGATCGTTGTTGCGATGGCGGTGATCGTAGGATTTCTTCTTTGGGGAGTCGGTTTTTCCTGCGAGAGAGGAAAAAGTGAGGTAAAGCTTTCCGAAAGTAAATATAAAGATTACATAAAAGAGGGCTTGGTGTGGATAGACGCTATACCAAAGAAGGAAGTCGTGATAAAAAGCTACGACGGACTCACTCTTGCGGGAAGAATAATAGAAAATGACAAAACAGACATTATAATGGCGCTTTTCCACGGCTACCGCTCTGCCGCCGACCATGATTTCAGTGTCGTCGTGCGCGAATACTACGAGCTCGGACATTCCGTATTGCTCGTGGATCAGCGTTCACACGGAAAAAGCGAGGGAAAATATATCACGTACGGTACGAAGGAGCGCTTCGACTGCCGCGATTGGTGCCAATATTTGAAGGACACTTATCCCGATAAGCGTGTTGTACTTGACGGAATATCAATGGGCGCTACTACGGTGCTTCTCGCATCCGGAATAGGCTTGCCGGATAACGTTATCGGAATCATCGCGGATTGCGGATTTACTTCGCCCTATGAGATAATAAGCAAGGTCGCGGGAGATATGAAGTATCCGGAGATGATAGTTATGCCGCTCTTAAGGCAGGCTATAAGGGCGGTTGCCGACTTCGACCCAAAGGAATGCAACACCTGTGACGCATTGAAGAAGAACACTCTACCCTTGATAATGGTACACGGTGCGGACGATTCGTTCGTTCCGTGCGAAATGTCAAAAAGAGCATATGAAGCGTGTGCGTCTCCCAAGAAACTTATCGTAGTTGAAGGTGCCGACCACGGTATGTCCTATATGGTGGACCACGAAAGAGTGGACGGCGAGCTTCGCGCGTTTTTAAATGCCGTGAGTAACGGAAAAAGTGAATGGTAACGGAGAAAAATATGTCGACTTATATAAGAAAAGCTGCGGTATGCGAGCTTGACGAGATAATGGAAATATACGAGAGAGCACAACGATATATGGTTGAAACGGGGAACCCGAATCAATGGAAAAAAGGTCATCCCTCGCGTCAAATGGTTGAGGAGGATATTTGCCTATGCCGTTCGTTTGTGTGCGTTGTTGACGAAAAAATCGAGTGTGTGTTTATGTATGAGTGCGGAGATGACCCGACGTATGCAAAAATATACGGCGGCGAGTGGAAAAAGGAAGGACGCTACGGCGTAATGCACCGAATAGCGAGTGCGGGAAATGTAAAGGGTATCGCATCCTTTTGCCTTTCGTGGTGCTTTGAACAGTGCAAAAACCTTCGCGCAGATACCCACAGAGACAATAAGGTAATGCAGCGCGTGCTTGAAAAAAACGGCTTTTTGCGTTGTGGAATAATACATATCGCCGACGGTAGCGAGAGGATCGCATACCAGAAGCTGCAGTAACAAAAGACAATATTCAGTCTACCGTTGGTTTGATCCTCCCTACATCAACCAACGGTTTGTTGTTTTTTTGTATGAAGAGTGTTATACTTATAGCGAAAGGAGGTCATTCAATGGATCAAATCAAGATAGGAAGATTTATTTCCGAGTGCAGGAAAAAGGTGGATCTGACACAAGCACAGCTTGCTGAAATGCTTGGCATTACCGATAGAGCCGTATCAAAGTGGGAAACGGGAAAATCCATGCCGGACTCATCAATAATGCTTGAATTGTGTGGGATTCTGAAAATTACGGTAAATGATCTATTATGTGGAGAGGTGATTACAATGGATAATTACAACAAAGAATTGGAAAACAACTTGCTGGAAATGGTAAGGCAAAAGGAGGAGGGCGACAGAAGACTGCTTCTAACGGAGGTCCTTTTGTGTGTTGCAACGATAATACCGTGCTTAATAATGTTCGCAATAGCGGCAAATCCGTTCATTCAGATGGAGGAGTGGCTGAGAATCGTATTGATAGTCGTTGGATTGCTCCCTTTTCTTGCCGCATGTCTTTACGCTATAAGAATAGAGCAGACAGCGGGATATTACGAATGCAAAAAATGCGGACATAGATACGTTCCCACTTACAACAGCGTGCTTTGGGCACTGCACTTAAACAGAACAAGATATATGCGTTGTCCGAGGTGCAATAAAAGATCCTGGCAGAAAAAAGTAATCAGCAAGAACAAGAAATAAAATATGCGAACAAAATATCCCCGGCAGACCGTAAGATCTGTCGGGGATGCTTTTTGTTTTATTGCTTTGCTTTGTTTTTTCTTGACGTTATTAGGTTTTGCACAAGATCCCACGTGAACATTACTGCCATAAGACCGAGTGCTATGCCCGAGGCTATCATTACGGTGCGCAAAAAGTAGGATTGCATATTCGACCAATCGCTTTTAAGCGCATAATGTATCGTAAGATACAGTGCGTTACCGGGTGCAAGCGGGATCATTGCCGGAGTAGAAAATATCGGTGTCGGTGCCTTCAGGAATCTGGCGCAGAGTCTCGCGTATACGGTAGCGGTGGATGCGGCAAGGAAGATAGAGCCGAATTCATTTCCGGATGCGAGGAAGATAAGGTAGTAGGATATGTAGCTTACCAGACCGCCAAGCGACGTGAATAGAAACAAGGTGGTGGATGCATTGCATACCATGGCGTACGATACCGCACAAATGATAGACAATACGATAAATATGTACCACGGATAAAAGATCGCATCGTTGTATATGTCGGTCACTCCGAATACCTTTGAGGAGAGTGCATATCCCGCGGCAATTGCGCAGGCAGTCAGCAACGACTCGCAGATGTTGAGAATACCGGAGGTCGTGTCGCCGAGAAGCAGGTCCTCAATAGAGCTTGAGAGCGCTATACCCGGTATAAGAAGCATAAGAGCTCCGGTTATGACATGACCCGTGTTTATATCTACACCCATCACGTGCAGTATCATTATGATGATACCCGAGAGGAAGGATGCTATGAAGTTGTATACCGTCTTATGCATACCGATTTTCTGAACCGCTACGGTATACGCCGTCATAAACAGCGCGGAGGGAATCGTCATTGCCGCGTCAAAGAGTGTTCCGCCAAAGAACATACAGCACGAGAATGCAAGCAGTATGTATCCGAACATAAGCTTTTGTATCGGGCAGGTGAATCCTCTTTCGATGCGGTCGAGCTTTGCTCTTGCGACCTTTACGGATATATCCCTTTCGCAAAGGGTACGTGAGAGTGAGTTAAGACGTTCGATACGCTTGTAATTGCTTCCCGTCGTGTGTATGCGTCGGGAGGAGGTGTATTCGGTTCCGTCACCGAACTTTACCGTAACTACGATAGCCTTGATTATGCAGAAAACGTCGGTGGATACCGCACCCTTACTACTGCAGATACGCGATATCGTGTCCTCGACTCTGTGTATCTCGGCGCCGTTTATGAGGAGAGCCTCACCTATATCTATTGCGAGCTCGGCAAACTCGTACACCTGTCTTTCCACGTTAGTCTATGTAATCTTCGATGTTACCAACACCGAGCATAGGCATAAGTCTTGTGAGAAGTATTCTGTAGCGCATATACGGATGGAACTTAAGGCTCTTTATGAAGAGCTCCTCGGATACCTCTATCTCCTCAAGCGTGCAAGCGGCACCTGCCTTGTGCATGATAGCGGTAAGAAATTCGTCTGTGGGAAGTGTGTTGAAGATGATCTCTCTGATTTCGGGCCACTTTTCCTTGAGCTTTTCTACCGATACGAGATCTGTTACGGTAGGTGTGTTGAGCTTTCTTACGTCGCTATGGAGCTGAGGATCGTATGCGGCATATACCTCGTCCCAGTTCGTTTCGTCTGCGTGAGGCTCGATGGTTACGTTTCTTTCCGCAATGTTTCGGTATATTCTGTTGATGAATACGGATGCAACGCCTACCTTTTTGCCGTGGAAGCCGGGCCAGATACCGTGAACAAGTTTGTAGCACTCAAGATAGTGAGATACAACGTGCTCGGATCCGGATGCGGGACGGGAGCAAAGGGCAAGCTTCATCGCAAGTCCGGAGAGGATGAGCGCCTCCATTACGGCGCCTGCAGCCTCCTCGTCGTTGCCCTGGATCTTGTCCGCAAGGGCAACTATTCTTTCTATGGCTTCCTCGGTTACCTTCGCAACGCGAGGGCAGTAGTATTCGTCGATAAGGAGGTTTGCGATCTTCCAATCGCAAAGACCTATGTACTTTGCAACCATATCGCCAAAGCCTGCAGCCTTGAGCTCTGCGGGAGAAGCAGCAAGGATCTTTGTGTCCGCGATTATTATCTCGGGCTGCTTTGCCTGGAAGGAAAGCTTGAAGTTGTTTTCTATTATAGGAGCGGTATCGGATGCAAATCCGTCCATGGAGGGAGCTGTAGCAAAAATGCAGAAGGGCATATCGAGGTCCTTTGATGTTACTCTGCATACGTCGTTGAGAGATCCCGTACCTACGGATATTATGCCGTCAACGTCATGGCAAAGGCCCTTGAGCTCGTTGACAGTTTCTATTCTTGCGTAGATCATATTCTTGTAGATGATCTTCTTAAGCTCAAACCCCTCGGCTTCAAGTGCTTCAACGAGGCCATCGGCCGCTTTTATGGTGTTGTTGTCGGCAACGAGAAGCACCTTCTGCGGGAAGCCTGCATCCTTAAGTATTTTGCCCGTCTTTACTGTTATTCCGCTTGCTATTTCAACAAGCTTTGTATCGAAATTATGCTCACGACCGCAATTGCAGGCCTGAAGATTAGTAAGAATTTTGTTAATATCCATATCCGTGTTCCTTTCGTTGATCTGTTCTTTTGCTGATTATAACACAGCATACACATATATTTTACACCTTTTTTTCGCGGTTGTCAAGTGTTTTGACATAAATGGATATACTTTTATTTATGTAAATAACTCTTGACAACAGAGTTTTTGTATGCTATAATCATAATATAGACAAAAAGGTGCCGTATCTATGGTATAGTTGTGCGGGAAGGAAAGGCTGTATATTACATATGAAAAAGTTTTTGATGTTTGTGGGGATATTGATATTGATACTTCCCACCGCTTTTGCCGTATATTTTTATAACGTATCGCTTGAAGAGGAGCGCTCGCGTGAGAGACTTGTGAGCGTGTCGGTCACAGACCCCGAAGGAAAAGCGTTCGTTTACGATACGGACGACGCCAATACCTTCGCGCTCTTAAAGGCGATAACCGCGTTGACGGAAAAGAGTGACAGATCCGTGTCTGAATTGGAATCGTCGGGCAAGACGTTTTCGCTTGAATACACCACGACACACGCAACGTATTTATGTAAGGTTTTCGTCGTGAAGGGCGATACGGGATATCTCTCTTATTTCTCTTACGGTGACTTTCTGTATTCGGTAGACGCGAAAAACAAAAATTCCTTCCTTTCAAGTGAATTTGCGCTTTCGGTATACGACGCTTCATCCATACCTACTTTGTCGGTAAACGGAACCGAAATGAATGCAATCACCGCCGAGTGGCATATAAAGATGGCTAACGGCGATTTTGCAAAGGTAGAGGGAAGCTCGGACAAGACGAGCGTTGACAAATATACAAGCTCGTCCTCTCCCGTCTTCTCCAATGCTCCAGACAGCTACACCGTAACCGTGACAGGCGAAAACGGTAACGAGCTGTTCAAGGGTGATTCATATGCCTTTGCAGCATTTGAATTCACAAGAAGTAAGCGCGCGGAGGTAAAGATAGAGGCTGTGTGGTATCAGACTCCGAACGGGGAATACTACGGAAACGCAGTATATGTTTTCGATACCTATTTCGAGGCCGCTCCCGAGTTCCATCTTTCCTCGTACGATGCATTCCCCGGCTCCGCTCTGCTTTTGAGCTGTATCAATTTTCCGGAGGACGTCAGCGTATCTGCTACGATCTCGCCCTCACTTTGCAACGTAGATCTCTACCGCGATGGAATGAACCTCTATACGTTTATTCCAATCTCATATAACGCCGCCCCCGGTACGTATACTCTTACGGTCACGTACAGAAACGAGAACAAACAAATACCGTTTACTGTAAGCAAGAAGACGTATAGCACGTCAAATCCCATAAGTCAAGGTCTGATCTCCTATGATAAGGTAGAGCAGTGCCTCTCCGAGATCTCCGTCGAAGAATATAAGACCCTTCTTTCGGACGTTGCAAAGACCGAAAGTGGGAAGCTATACTACGACGGACGACTTGAAGACTATCAGAAATTGTTCAATCTTTATAAGGGCTTCGGATATACGCTCCCGTTTGACGGAAGCGACAAGATCACAAGAAACGACGGTGTATATTTTACCGCACGAGTCGGAAGCACACTTACCGCTATGGGCGACGGCGTCGTTTGCGCTGTCGGTGAATCCGCATACCTCGGTAAATATCTCGTTATAGACCACGGCTACGGCCTGCGCTCGTGGTACGTTACACTCGGAACTACCGCTCTGGCTCAGGGCGCTGAGGTAAAGAAGGGCGATCCCGTAGGAACGAGCGGTAACACCGGACTTGCACTTTCGGGCAAGCTTCTTGTCATGGTTACCGTGGCGGACGTTCCCGTTTCTCCTTATCAGTTCTGGGAGAACGATAATCTGTTCGTTAAATAATATTATTTCTGTTAATTTAATCTGTATGGAATAGAGGTACTTATTTATGGCTTTTTTGCAAATGAATTATCACTCTGATGTACTTAAGGTTGGCGTTTCGGTCAACGTTATCCTTCCCGAAAAGGCTAAAACGCTTATCGGAATGAATACGAACGCATCCGCAACGTATAAAACGCTGTATCTTCTTCACGGACTCTCGGACGATCATACTATATGGATGAGAAGAACGTCAATAGAGAGATATGCATCCGATTACGGTATAGCCGTAGTTATGCCTGCGGTCGGAAGAAGTTGGTACACTGATACCGTTTACGGTGAGAAGTACTTCACCTTCATTACAGAGGAACTTCCGCGAGTATGCAGAAGCTATTTTAGAGGAATGTCGGATAAGCGCGAGGATACGTTTATAGCCGGACTCTCAATGGGTGGATACGGTGCCATCAAGGCAGCTCTTTCCTGCCCGGATACGTTCGGGGGATGCGCGTCCCTTTCCGGAGCACTCGACTTCATAAGAGAAAATAGATCCAGAAGCGGCGGCGATCTCGATTGGATATTCGGCGAGACTTTGGAAAGTACGAGGGATCTTGTTGGAACCAAGGACGACGTTTTCTACCTTGCACGTAAGTTCGCTGACAAGGGCGTGGAATTCCCGAAAATATATATGTGGTGCGGAACCGAGGACTCCTTGATTGAAGGCAACCGCGATTACCACGCTCTTTTGAACGAGATAGGCGCAGAGCATCTTTATGAGGAGTCGGAGGGCAACCACTCCTGGAAGTGGTGGGATATACATATCTGCGATGCCTTGAAATACTTGCATAAATAAAAATAAAAGCCGTTACGGATCGGTAAGACCCGTAGCGGCTTATTTTTTTGATTTTAAGTTATGTCAAGACCCTTTGTGAGCCTTTGCTTTGCGAGAATGTACGCAAGGAAGGTAAGACCTACGGTGTAAAGCATATTGACTACGCCGGTGGATATGCTTACGGCCGTTGGGTTGCTCTCAAATACTGCAGAGAGAACGATCGTAAAGAAGAAATTGATCATTATGTTTACAATGCCTACCGCGAGAGCCGCAACGAATGCGGTTATAAGGCAGGATACGAACTTGTGCTTCTTTGCAAACGAGCATCCGTATATGCATACAAGACTTACGAACACTGCCATATAGATGACACTGCATATCGAATTCAAAAAAGAAACGACCATATTTGTGATGATTTCGGGCTGTACGAGTAAATCAAACAGCTCGGAGAAGAGGTCGCCCAGGATGGTTAATATAAGCTCATCCTGAAGTTTAGCCTCCAACTCAAGCATCGTCGGGTTGAATATTACCGAGACGATGAATACGACACCGCATATAAACGATACTAAGTAAATCATGAGCATCTGTATTATAGCGGAGAAGACCGTCGCCTTGAGTATGTCCCTGCGGTCGAGCGGAAGAGTGAAATAGAGATACGAAACGTCCTTGCCGTATACCTCAAACACCGAGTACGCGGAGAAAAAATACGCAACGAATATCGCTGCGGCAAATCCGAGCGCCGAGATGAACAAAAGGGGAAGAATGATGAACATAAGGGATAATACGTCAAATTCGCCCACACCGTCCAAGCTTTTATAAATCATCGTGATCATGGAATTGAAGGTCAACGATATGATGAGCATCAAGCCGAGCATGCACGCCGACGTTACTATAAACGGTGTTTTGAAGGAGCGAAGCTTGAATTTAATAAGCTTTAATAACATCTGAACACCTCCTTAAACAGCTCGTTGAGACTCTTTCCTGTCTCTTCTCTTGAGTTTTGTACAGAGTTGTACGCGATCGCCACGCCGTTCTTTATGAAAACGAATTCGTCAAGCACCTGCTCAACGTCAGCAAGCAGATGAGTCGATATAAGAACGGTGGAGTCCTTCGTGAAGCTTCCGAGAATGGTATTCAGTATGTAATCTCTTGCCGCAGGGTCAACACCTGCTATCGGCTCGTCAAGAAGATATATCCTTGCGTGCCTGGAGAGGCAGCTTATAAGCTGTACCTTTTCTTTCGTTCCCTTTGATAAAGACTTGTAGGAAAGACTCTTATCGATTCCGAGCATGCCGAGCATTTCCTCGGCTCTTTGCATATCAAAATCGGAATAAAACTCGGAAAAGAGCTTAAAGCAGTCGTTTACGGTCATCCAGTTGGCAAAGAAACTCGTGTCGGGAAGGTAGGACACGAGAGACTTGGTCTTTGCCGATATCGGATATCCGTCCACGGTAATACTTCCCGAGGAGGGAAGAAGAAGTCCCGCTATCATTTTTATGAGTGTGGTTTTTCCGCTTCCGTTAGGTCCCAGAATACCGATTATCTTTCCTTCGGGGAAGCGTAGCGAAAAATTACTTACGGCATTAACGTTGCCGAATCTTTTTGTCAGATCCTTGCATTCAAGTATGGGGTAGTAGACCATAGTCGTGTTCTTTTGCGGATCCTGCACCGCTTTTCCTTTCTCCGGATTTCTCCGGCTCTTTGAGTGTATTATAGCATAATAAACACACTTTGTCAATAGAATAAGACTAATTTTGTGGGTGCGGGTGGTGATATGATGCCATTCATAAAAAATTAACACAACGCTTTTGCAATTTGGTTGAAAATAAAAAAAGAATAGTATAAAATAATATCTTGGATTACCAAGAAAAAAAACAAGGAACCGCATTTTGCGGTGTTTAAGATATGGAAGGCAATATGAAAAGAATATACATGGATAACGCCGCTACGACTCCCGTTCTCCCCGAGGTCGTAGACGCTATGCTCCCCATATTTAATGAGTATTGGGGAAATCCCTCAAGTTTGCACGCAAACGGTCAAAGGGCAAAGGAGATATTGGATTCTGCACGTGCGGATATCGCGGATGCGCTCGGATGCGATCCGAAGGAGATATACTTTACATCGTGCGGATCGGAATCGGACAACTGGGCTATCAAGGGTGCTGTTGCAGCCGCGAGAAAGGGTAGAACAGAAGTAGTAACTACGGTATTTGAGCATCCCGCAGTCCTCAATACCTGCAAGGCTCTTGAAAAGCAGGGGTATAAGGTCACCTACGTTCCGGTTGATGAAAAGGGCATCGTTAAGCTTGACGTACTCAAGGAAGCGGTAAACGAGAATACCGCTGTTGTTGCGGTCATGTTCGCAAATAACGAGATAGGCACTATTCAACCTATAAAGGAAATTACCGAGATAGCTCATGAAAAGGGAGCGCTGATGTTCACCGATGCCGTTCAGGCTGTCGGCGCAGTAGATATCAACGTCAAGGATCTTGCTGTGGATATGCTCAGCTTCTCAGGTCACAAGATAGGAGCTCCCAAAGGTATCGGTGCACTCTACATCAGGAAAGGTACCTATATAAAGAATCTTATCGACGGTGGCGCGCAGGAAAGCGGAAAAAGAGCGGGAACTGAAAATCTTCCTTATATAGTAGGTCTTGCAAAGGCGCTCTCTATCGCAAAGTCGAATCTGTCGGATAACGATCGCATAACCGCGCTTCGCAATAAGCTCATAGACGGACTTCTCGAGCTGCCGTATACCATACTCAATGGAGATAGAGAAAGAAGACTCCCCGGTAATGCAAACGTTTCGTTTGAATTCATCGAGGGTGAAGGACTCCTTTTGTGGCTTGATATGATGGGTATAAGTGCATCCACCGGATCTGCTTGCTCCTCTACGAGCCTTGAGCCGTCGCACGTGCTCCTTTCCATCGGTCTTCCCGTGGAAAAGGCACACGGATCAATAAGATTTTCCCTTTCGCATGCAAACACCGAAGAGGAAGTCGACAGAGTTGTAAAAAGCATGCGCGAGATAGTTGAAAGACTCAGAAGCATGAGTCCGATATATCCCAAAAACTAAGAAACGAACACACGAAAGGAAATTGACATGTTATACAGTGAAAAAGTAATGGATCACTTTATGAATCCGCGTAACGTAGGCAAAATTGAAAATGCCGACGGTATCGGTGAAGTCGGTAACGCCAAGTGCGGCGACAT
>JAZSLE010000102.1:0-12037 GCA_045535215.1 Eubacteriales bacterium | reverse complement strand
ACGATTCCCGCGTGCTGATCGTTTTCGGATAAAAATGAATGTATCATAAGAGAGTTCGCACCTCTCGCAAGGGCGTGCATCGCATCCTTTACCGCGATGTCTACATCCTTTTTCGCGTAGTCGCGGAACATATCGCAGCTTACCGTGGTACGGTCAAAGCTGTATGCCGAGCCCGCAGCTATCTTTACCGAGTTTATTCCGTACATATACGCCTTGTCCATAGTAGCCGACGGAGCGTACGAGTTTGCAAGCAGGGCGTCTCCTATCGTCTGCGAGCAGGCAGTGAGTTTCGGTTCCGAAAGTCCGCCTATGCACTCGGTGTTTCGCTCGGATGCGTAATCGTACGCGGCCTTTATGAAGCCGTTCTTCAGCATCTCCGCACGGCAGTCCATAAATTGCGCCTTAAGTCTTGCAGTGCAGGGACCTACGTCAAAGTAGAGCGCGGGATAGAAGGGGGCGGGGTCAAAGCCGTATTTCTTTTCAAATATCTCGTTGAACTTTTCGGACCACATTCTGCGGTTTCGTCCCGCAAAAGCAACGTCAGAATACTTTATTGCCGAGAGCGTATCCTGCGCATCTTCCTCATCAAAGCCCGAGAATGTGGAAAAGGCAGTATGAACGTACGAAAGAGAGACCTTGTAGTTCAGGTAATCTATCTTTTTCGAGTCCTCGTCTTCAATGCAGGAGAACTCAAGTATGTCCCAGTTTCCTCTCGGAACGTCCCACCGGAGAACACCGTCGTCGACCTTGTCGCGAAGGTCTATTATCTTCGTGTTTTCTCCGAATGCGACGATGCTCATAAGCGTGCCGCTGTGTGTGTTGTAGCGAACCGTTTCACATTCAAAGCATCTATACTTGTGCATAACGAGAAGACGGGAACGGAGCTTACCGTTGTATTCCGCATTCTGTCTTAATATGATCTCCTCAAATCTCGGGTCAAGATCGAACACCAGCGTCATTCCCGTAGCTGAAGCAAGAGAGAGCATCTCTTTATACGCTCCCGCGATAATAGAAGGATCGATACTGTCCTTATCAAAATGAAGCTCGGGTATTACACAAAATATATTATTCTTTTTACACCTTTGGAGCTCGCGCTTGAAGCTTGCGCGGTCGAAGGGAAGGTCCACCCCTATAAAAAAGTAGGGAGCATATACCTCGGGGCAGTTGTTGAAGCTGTCCTTTAATTCATTGTATATCTTCAGCTGAAGATTATCCATAGCAGTCTCCTTTAAAGAAAAATGAGCATACCTTTGTATACTATTATAACATATGTCGCATTTAAAGTCAATAGCGCAAATGAATAAATAAAAGTGCCCGCTATCGCCCGCTTTTTTTGTAGTTTTCAGAAATCTTGTGTGAAATGTAAAGTGGTAAACGGTGAAACTTTCAACGAGCACCAGGTTACATTTTTAAAAACAAAAATCAATTTAGAAATCGCTTGTAACCGCGCAAAAAAACAATTGTCTTTTTGTACAAAAAACGAACTTATGATTTATGCAAAAAGTATATTTTGCTTTTTTTGTGTTGACAAATTGACTGTTTTGTGATATAATCATAGCATCAAATATCGGAGGCTGTATTATGAAGGTACTCAACTGTGGACTTTCAGCGCACTGACCTTTGTTTTAGATATGGAAAATGACCCGAACGGGTAAAGAAGAGAAGAGAAAAGAAAAAGCAGGAGTTTTAACCCCTGCTTTTTTCTTTATCTGTATCCGAAGCAGGATCCCGAATTCATACAGGATTCTATTCGGAGAAGGCGGTTGTATTTTGCCGTTCTTTCACTTCTGCACGGCGCTCCCGACTTGATGAAATGTGCATTCGTGCCGACCGCAATATCCGCTATCGTCGTATCCTCCGTTTCACCCGAACGGTGCGACAAGATATATGAGTATCCGTGCTCTCTTGCAAGATGGATCACCTTCAGCACCTCCGAGAGAGTGCCTACCTGATTCGGCTTTACGAGAATGCTGTTCGCGATGCCCGCGTCTATCCCGCTCTTGAATCTTTTCGGATTGGTCACGAACAAATCATCTCCGACAAGCTTTATTTTGTCTCCCAGCCGTTTTGTCATAGATATCCAGCCATCTGCATCTCTTACGTCAAGACCGTCCTCAATCGAAATAATCGGGTATTCGGAGCAAAGTCTTTCGTAATATTCTATCAGCTGATCGGAGCTTCTCTCCGCACCTCGTTTTCTTAGCTTATACACGCCGTCCTCATACCACTCACCGCTCGCCACGTCAAGTGCTATTCCCACAAGCTCGCGGTTGTATCCGCTTTCGTCTATCGCGCGGCATATATACGAGATAGCTTCCTCGTCGTCGTCAAGCGACGGCGCAAAGCCACCCTCGTCTCCCACACCGCAATTTTTTCCCTCGCTTGCGAGAATCCTTCCGAGAGTGTGGTATATTTCGCTTCCCATACGGAGTGCCTCCGAGAATGAGTCCGCACCGTGCGGAATTATCATAAACTCCTGCATCTCAACGTTGTTGTGTGCGTGTGCGCCTCCGTTGAGCACGTTGAACATCGGTATCGGAAGTCTTCTTGCGGATATTCCGCCGATGTATTTGTATATCGGGATATGGTAGAAGTTTGCCGCCGCTCTTGCGCACGCGAGAGATACCGAAAGTATAGCGTTTGCACCGAGCACCGACTTGTTCTCACTTCCGTCAAGCTCTATAAGAAGCTTGTCTATTTCCGCCTGCTCGCTTGCACATATGCCGGATATTGCGGGCGAAATTATCTTGCATACACTTGTCACCGCATCGCATACGCCCTTTCCGTAATATCTTGACGAGTCGTTATCGCGAAGCTCGTGAGCCTCGTATATTCCGGTAGACGCTCCGGACGGTACGCTTGCCACACCGACCGTACCGTCGTACAGTATAACAGTTGATTCTATCGTGGGCTGACCGCGCGAGTCTAGTATCTCTCTCGCACAGCATTTTGAAATTTGAGGTTTTTGCATATTACGACCTTCCTTTGCAAAATCTGATTTGTAGTCTTATTATTTGCAAAGCGGTCATTTTTATACCTTAAATGATGTCACTCAACGCTTTTTCAAGCAGACTTGTGAGAAGTACGGGATCGGCTCTCTTGTTGCTTTTTGCCATCACTCGTCCGAAGATCCTTTTTGAAGCGGCAGACTTACCTCTTCTTATATCCTCTATGACCTCGGAAAGCTCGGATATCGCCTCGCTTATCATCTCACTCAAACGAGTCGGATCGGTTATCTGACCGAGACCTTCATTTTCAACAGTGTCCCTTGGATCTATTCCGTCCTCGTATACTCTTGAGAGCAGATCCTTCGCCGTTGTGCTGTTGATCTCCTTTTTGTAAAGCATATTTGATATTTCAGAGAGAGCGCCGGGCGTTACCTTTTCTTTTGGGTCGCCATTTCCCGCGAACGAAAGCAGATCGGTTATTATAAGCGCTGCTGACGTCCGCGGAGATTCGGACGGTACGGCGCAGGCTTCAAAGTAATCGGATACGGATACATCGGACAAAAGGACGTCGCAATCACACTGGCGTATTCCGTAGTCCTCGGTATATATGCTTCTCCTTTGTGAGGGGGATAGGGGAAGAGCGCGCCTTATATTTTCAACGTATTCGTCATCGGTCGTAACGGGAGGAAGATCAGGCTCGGGGAAGTATCTGTAATCCGCCTCCCCCTCCTTTTTGCGCATCGAAAAGGTCTTCTTTTTCGCTGAATCAAAGCGCCTCGTCTCGCGAATTACCTCGCCACCGTTATCATATATCTCTATCTGTCGCTTACTTTCGTATTCTATCGCTTGCGCAACGAAGGTGAACGAGTTGATGTTTTTTATCTCGGTGCGAGTCGCCATAACGGTGTCTCCCGACTTGCGTACGGACAGATTTACGTCGCATCTGAAGGCTCCCTCGTTCATTTTGCATTTTGAGATGCCTGAGAAGGTGATGACAGAGCGAAGCTCCTTTAAAAAAGCTACCGCTTCGGTTGCACTTCGTATGCAAGGCTCGGTCACTATCTCTATTAAGGGAATCCCACATCTGTTGTGATCTATTTTCGTTATTTCCTCGTGGATGAGCTTTCCCGCGTCCTCTTCAAGATGGATACGGGTTATGCCTATCCGCTTTTCCTTTCCGTCGACCGATATATCGAGATATCCGCCCGTGCATATCGGATGCTCAAACTGTGTTATCTGATATGCCTTCGGAAGATCGGGGTAAAAATAATTCTTTCTGTCAAAGGATGAGATTCGCGATATGCTACAGTTCGTCGCAAGTCCCGCACGGACCGCGTATTCCACCGCTTTTTCGTTCAGTACGGGAAGAGCACCCGGAAGTCCCATGCATACGGGACAGCACTGCGTGTTTGCAGGTGCACCGAATTCGGTACCGCACGAGCAGAATATCTTGCTTTTTGTCGCGAGCTCAACGTGTATTTCAAGGCCTATGACCGTTTCGTAGGATGAGTTCATTTTGCCCTCCTTATGCTTGCTTCAATCGCATACGCCACTCGGTAGAGAGTCTCCTCGGAAAAGTGCTTTCCCATCAGCTGAATTCCTACGGGCATACCGTCCTTGTCGTATGCACCGGGAAGCGCTATCGCGGGAGCTCCCGTGAGGTTTGCCGCGACGGTGAATATATCCTCGGCGTATACGTCGGCGGGATCCTTCGGCATCTCGCCAAAGCGCCTTGCCACCGTGGGAAATACGGGAGAAAGGACAGCGTCGTAGCTTCTGTAAAGCGATGACATCCTTTCCGATAGCCTTGCCTTTACGTTTAACGCCTTTTTGTAGTACTCTTCAAGGTACCCGCGAGAGAGAACGAACGTACCGAGAATTATCCTTCTCTTTACCTCGTCTCCGAAATAGCGTGAGCGGCTCTGTCTGTATAACTCCTCTATGCTTTCACAGTCCTCTGCGCGCTTTCCGTAGCGTATTCCGTCGTAGCGCGCAAGATTTGAGGATGCTTCCGCGGCAGATATAATGTAATATGCATTTACCGAGTCGGAAAGCTCGGGCACACTTATAATGTCGACCGATGCACCCAGACCTTCAAGCGTCCTTGCGGCGGTCATCACCGCATCACTTACGTCACTTGATACCTTTACGTCGGTAAGCTCCCTCGGAATAGCAATGTGCATTCCCGAAACGCCCTTTTCAATATCCGACGTAATATCCTTTGAAAGCCCCACTGACGTAGAGTCGCGGGCGTCCTTTTTTGAAATTTCAAACAATACGAGCGCATTGTCCCTTACGCACCTCGTGATAGGTCCTATCTGGTCAAGTGAGGAGGCAAACGCAATAAGACCGTATCGCGATACGGCACCGTACGTCGGTTTAATTCCGACAGCACCGCACAGACACGCAGGCTGTCTTACCGAGCCTCCCGTGTCCGAGCCGATAGCAAATGCCGCCTCTCCGCTCATTACCGCCGCAGCACATCCTCCCGAGCTTCCTCCGGGCACGCGGGACGGGTCTAACGGATTTACCGTTTTCTTTAGAGCACTGTTCTCGGTAGAAGCGCCCATTGAAAACTCGTCCATGTTCGCTTTGCCGATAAGCGGTGCGAGGTATCCTTGGAGGATTTCGTGAACGGTAGCACTGTATGGTGGAACGAAATTCTCAAGCATACGGGATGCGCAGGTGGTACGTATACCGCGTGTACAAACGTTGTCCTTCAATGCGTATGGAATACCCGTAAGAGGTGAATATCCTTCGCCGCTTGCTATGATTCCGTCCGCTGCTTTAGCGCATTCTCTCGCAGACTCAAAGCAATACGTTACGTATGCTTCTATATCGGGATCCAATCTTACAGTTTGATCTATATATGCCTCAGTCAGCTCATACGCGGACAGCTTTTTTTCTTTTAAGAGTGTACCGACGTCCGTCAGGCTCATTCTGCAGATGTCGGTAATATTTATATCGCTCATACTTCCTCCGTCATTCCATAATGCGCGGAATGGATACGTATCCGTCGTCACTGTGATCTGTGTTAGACAGCATATCCTCTCTGCTTATACCGCTCTTTACGACGTCCTCGCGCAAAACGTTGCTTGCGGAGTCCTTCTTATCTGCGCCGGAGTCCTTGTATGCCGATATGTTACTTACGAAGCCGACTATCCTTTCCATCTGCTCATATAAAGCAGGGGCACGCTCAACGGATACGTCAAGCATGGATAGCTCAGCCGCGCGTATTACGTTCTTTTTATCAACAGCCTTCATAATTGCCGCCCTTTCGTCGGGTAATGTATATACGGATTATAACACACAAAAATATTTTTGTCAATAGTAAAGAAAAAGAAAAGCGCATTCGTGACTTACCGTGCTCTCCTGCATATACTGAAGCAGGAGGTGTGCTTGTATGAAAGATAAAGTAAACAAATTCGGGGAGAAGGCCTTTTTTGCCGCGGCAAACTCGGGGCGCGGTTTCTATAGCTTTTATCCCGAGATCTTTGAAAACGGAGAGATACGGCGAAGATATATCCTAAAGGGCGGCCCCGGTACGGGGAAAAGCAGGTTCATCCGCGAGATAGCCAGCAGAGCGGCATCCTTTGGAATGGATACCGAGCTTTATTATTGCTCGTCCGACCCGACCTCTCTCGACGGAGTTGTGATAGATCACCCGAGTGACGGGCGCATATGCATTGTCGATGGAACGGCACCGCATACCTGCAATGCGGATATACCAGGCGCAAGAGACGAGATAATAGATCTCGGGCGCTTCTGGAGCAGGGGAGCGCTTACCATCGCTAAGGATAGGATACTTAAAAGAATGCAGGAAAAGAAAAGTGCTTACGCGAGAGCGGACGAATGCTTGAGAGCGGCGCTTGAAATAACGCTCGGATGTGACGAATACGCCCATGAGGATGTCCTTACGGATAAGCTTGACAATGCGACGGCAAGACTCCTTTCGGGAATCGATGCGGATGAATTCTACTTTGAAAGAGTCGGGCTTCAGTCCTCCTTCGGAATGTTCGGCGAATATTCGGTGGATACCTATGCATATTTGTGTGAGGACCTTATAATAGTGGACGACTCGATGCGAATAGCAGATGCCTACCTTTCCTCGCTCGCGCGTCGTCTTAGAAGATTGAACGTGTCGAGCTACAGATCCTACTCCTGCCGCGAACCGCATAGGCTTGACGCGATATTTATTCCGTCAATGCGGCTGTCCGTTATAGCAGACACGTCGGGTATCTGTGCCGCAGAGGAAAAATGCCGAAAGCGAATAAATATGCAACGCTTCGTCGATAAGGATGATCAAAGGAGAATAAAGCAGGAAATAAAAAACACCGAAAAAGCGGTAAAGGAGCTTAAAAGGTGTGCGGAAAACGAAATGGAAAGAATGAGAAGAGCGCACTTTGAGCTTGAGAGCATATACGTATCCGCTATGGATTTTGACGCAAAGGAGCGCTTTTGCGAAAAATGGATAGAAGAAAATATTTAAAGCTCTTGTAAAATGCGAAAAAATTTGATATAATAAAAGGCGACACGGAAGGTGTCTTCTTTTTTGATGTGATATATATCAAAGAGCCTTTACGATGCTCTCTGTGTCGCGTGCTATAACGAGCTCCTCGTTTGTGGGGATCATGTATACTGCGACCTTGGAATTCTCTGTGGAAAGCTTTGTAACGCCGCTGCGTCCTCTTGTTGCGTTGTTGATCTCGGGGTCGATCTCGATTCCGAAGTAGGAGAGATCTTTGAGAGCTGCTTCTCTTACGATGCTTGTGTTTTCACCGATACCTGCTGTAAATACGATAGCATCAACACCGTTCATCGCGGCTGTGTATGCACCGATGTACTTGCGGATCTGATATCCGAGCATCTGGATGGAAAGAGCGGCTCTGCTGTTACCCTCGTTGATAGCAGCCTCGATGTCTCTGCAGTCGGAGGATACGCCGGAAATTCCGAGGAATCCGCACTTCTTGTTCATATAGGTGTTTACCTCGTCGGGTGTGAGGTTGAGCTTAGACATAAGGAAGGGAACTACCGCAGGGTCCATATCACCGCAGCGTGTACCCATCATAACGCCTGCAAGGGGGGTAAAGCCCATGCTCGTGTCAATTACCTTACCGCCGTTTACTGCGGATATAGAGGAACCGTTACCGAGGTGGCAGGTAATGATCTTTGTCTCTTCAGCAGGCTTGCCGAGAATCTTTATCATCTCGCCTGCAACGTATCTGTGAGACGTTCCGTGTGCACCGTAGCGACGAACGGAGTACTTCTCATATACCTCGTAGGGAATAGCGTACATATAAGCTTCTTCGGGCATTGTCTGATGGAAGGCTGTATCGAATACGAGTACCTGAGGAGTGTTGGGCATTACATCAAGACAGCCCTTGATTCCCTGAATGTGAGCGGGAGTGTGAAGGGGAGCGAGATCTGTACAAAGCTCAAGCTTTGCAAGAACGTCGTCTGTAAGAAGAACAGACTCGGAGAAGTAAGCTCCACCGTGGACTACTCTGTGTCCGATAGCTTCTATGTCGTCCATGCTTGCAACACATCCGTGCTCCTTGTCAAGAAGGGCCTCAACGAGACACTTGAGTGCCTGAGAATGGTTGTCCATCTTTATTTTTGCGGAATATACCTTACCGTCTGCAAGGCGTTTGTGCTCAAGAGCACCGTCAATACCGATTCTGTCACAAAGTCCCTTCGCAACAACAGTGTCGTTAGACGTGTCAAAAAGCTGATATTTCAGCGAGCTGGAGCCCGCGTTTACGACCAAAACGTTCATTTGTTGAACCTCCAATGTATTATAGCAATATTGCTTATATTATACACCTTTTTTGCCAAAAATGCAATAGCAAAAACGAAATTTGTTACCGGAAAGGCGATTTTTATGAAAACTGCAGCGATAATAAGCGAATATAACCCGTTCCACGCGGGACATAAATATCAAATAGACAAGCTTCGTGAGGAAGGCTACGATCTTATTATGGCAATAATGAGCGGAAGCGTCACCCAAAGAGGCGAGCTTGCCGTTGCGGATAAGATAACCCGCGCACGCGCGGCACTCTCTTGCGGTGTCGACCTTGTGGTAGAGCTTCCCACACCCTATTCCTGCTCAAGCGCAGAGTTCTTCGCATACGGCGGAGTTTTCGCCGCAGATGCTCTCGGCGCAGACGTGCTGAGTTTCGGAAGCGAGTGTGGAGATATCGACCGTCTTATAAGCCATGCATCCACCGTAAAGCACGCACGTGCCGGTGAGGGTGCGGCAAGAGCCGAGCTTGACGGGACCTCCTTTATGTCAAACGATATGCTCGGTATAGAGTACGTAAGAGCTATCGAAAGGATCGGCTCAAGGATAACTCCCGTTACCCACAAAAGAATTGGCGGAGGCTACAACGATAAAAACGCCGAAACGCAATATCCGTCCGCTTCCGCAATAAGAGCGCTTATGTCTGAGGACGGTAAGAGCACAGCACTTTCACTTTTACCGAAAGAAGCGGCTGAATGCCTTGCGGATAGCATCGCGTTGTACGACGAAAAGACCCGCAACGACCGACTCTTTGCCGCAATCTCCTCGCGATTGCTTTATACACCGAAGGAAGACTTGGAGAAATGCGCATTTATGTCGGGCGGCCTAGTCGGCAGAATGAGAGCTGCCGCAGAAAAGGCAACCTCACTTGAAGGGCTCTATTCTCTGTCCGCAACCAAGGTATACACCTACGGCAGAATAAGAAGAGCCGCGATCTCCGCTCTTTGTAACGTAGACGCATCCGCTATCAGAAGACCTCCCGAGTACCTCACTCTCCTTGCCGCAAACGGGAAGGGAAGACGCTATCTCTCGGGAAATAAGGTATCACTCGAGGTCTGCTCTGCGGTCAGACAAAAGAAGAAATATACCTCCTTTGAGTACGAAAAACGCTTTGACCTCCTCTACGCAATGATAAGCACGGGGGAAAACACGGAAAGAAGGATATATTACTCATTTCCTCCCGCCATGTATCAATCTTAAAGAATATTTTACAATATCATCTTGAATGAATGTGGCTTTATGTGATAAAATATAGTATCAACTTACAGCTTGACGTAACCGCGTCAGAAAAGGAGACTACAAATGGGTGATACAAAAATAACTTTGCCCGTAGAGGGAAAGTATCTTACTTATAAAAACAGACCGCTCGTAAGAGAGGGCAATACAATATGCTATGGAGATAACAAGACCGATCCGTGTCTCCTTATCCTTGAGATAATCGGAAGCAAAACGGTAGACGGAGTAGAGGTTCCCGCAGACATATTCATACAGATAGTAGATTCTGCAAATCCCTCCAATATACTTAAGCAGGGGGATAAGCCCACACTTACAGAGGCTTTTTCACTCGGACTTATCTGGTTTGACCGTTATTCAAAGAAACAGTAAAGGCTTGTGCGGAGTATCCGCATACGAAAGGAAAATATGGTTTTAAAAATGACAAGATCACTGATCTGTGCGATCATGGCAGTGCTTATATTGCTCTCCGCAGTATCGTGTGACTATTTGCGAGACTTTTACGGTGAAGAGACCACGACTCCTTCGGAAACTACAGGGAAGCCTGAGGTTACAACAAAGCCCTCGGAGACCACGAAGCCCGAAGAAGACAGTCAGCCGATCGTTACTCTTCCTCCTGCAGATATCGTTTACAAATATAAAAATCCTTATACCGGACTTCCTTGTGAGAACGATCTTACTCTTGCGAGAACGATTGCGTTCATTGTAGATAACGACTATCTTTCTACCCCGCAGGACGGTGTGGGAAGCGCAGACATCCTTTGTGAGTTTATAAATTCGGAGGGACAGACGTCACTTATGGCGTTATATAAGGACTCATCCAAGGCATCTCGCGTAGGGCCTCTCGGTATGGCTAACAAGGTAATGCTTGACGTTGCAGATCTGTTCGATGCGATAACGTATGCAAGGTGTGCTACCCAAAACGTCACTCTCGGCATCGCAGAGTATCCGCTTTACATCTACGAGGGCGGTCCTCTTTCGTTCGGCTTCTTCGAGGCATCGGACAGAAAGAACGAGATGGGCTACAATTACTCTGTAATAGGCGAGGGAATGAGACTCTTGTTTGCATCAAAGGAGCTCGGTACCCCCATAGAGTCTATGTCCACCTATGCAAATATATTTACGTTCTATGACGGAGAAATGGATTTCTCGATCGCAGGCGGTAAGAACTGTCCCGCGGTCTATATCCCCGTTTCAAGCAAGCAGCATATACAGTTCGTTTACAGTGAGAGCGAGCAGCGCTACTACAGATTCCAGTTCGGTGATAAAGCGCATATAGATTCCAAGAACGACTCTCCCATTTCCTTCAAGAATATGTTCTTCCTTATGTGCGAGGACGATAAAACGCTTGCGGACGACGAGATAAAGCTCAAGCTTCCCACACGCGGAACAGGATACTATGCTTGTAACGGAAGATACGCGGCGATAAGCTGGGTAAGAGACTCCTCCGGAACACTCAGATTCTATAAGGCGGATGGTACAGAGCTCGAGGTCGCACCCGGTCAGAGCTATATGGGATTCTTTACACGTTCTCAGCTCACTTCTATCTCCTTTACGGGAAAATGATCCGTACGCAATTTTCGGATACACAAAATACTGCGGATATATGAACATTGTCCGTATAACGGTTATTGGCACAGTGACTTGTCATTTCACGAGCATTTTGCCCCATTCTTTGAGTCGGTCGCTTACTTACGTAACGATGCTTAAACTCGCGTAAAGCGTGTTTACGAACGCGAATCGGCGGTTGCACACAAATGCGAAAGATGAAAACCCTCTCTATGAATAGCATAGAGAGGGTTAACTGTTTTATGAACTCCCGGCCGATCCCGAGGCCTTTTCTTTTATTCGGTTATTCCCATCTGACCCATCAGCTTCTTGTTGAATTCCTCTGCCGTGTTGTATCCCATCTTCTTTTGTCTGTAATTCATTGCAGCAATCTCAAGAATAATGGCGAGGTTTCTTCCGGGCCTTACGGGTATCGTTATTGCAGGGACCTTGATTCCGAGTATGTCCATGGTCTCTTCGTCAAGACCGAGTCTGTCGTACATCTTTC
>JAZSLE010000197.1:0-4089 GCA_045535215.1 Eubacteriales bacterium | reverse complement strand
CACTGCACCGTGCATAAGCTCGTGCCCTGCCCAATGGGTACGCCACAGCCAATAGAGATTCGCCTCACCTCCGAGCATTACGGGAAGCCACGTGTTGAAGTAGATATAGTTTTCGGGCGGAACGTCCATTCCCTGCGACGTGCTTCCGTTCCAGCAGGGCTGTGTTTCGGTGTTCCAGAGCGGCACCTTGGAAAATTTCCTCATGTAGTCTATCCACATAGCCGAATGGAGCACGTTATCCGGGGTATTATAGTGGTTGTACTGCGAAACGTCAAGCTTTGAGTTAAGCTCTCTGTAATTAAGTCCGTTTACGGGCATCGTGTCGGTGCCTATCGGAGCGGACGTGTATTTTCTGAGTATCTCCGCTTGCATGTGCACAAAGCTTGTATGATTCTTTGCCTGCGAAAGTCTCCATTCAAGATCTATGTGAGGATTATGCCACGTATTGAACGGAGCGGGAATATCCTCTATACTGTCGTATGCCTGGCTGAAGAGGTTGAGATTCCAGCGTCTGTTTATCTCTTCCACCGATCCGTATTTTTCCTTCAGATGCTTATGGAAATTGTCGATACAGTGTGGGCAAACGCAAACTCCCTCCTTAGGGTATATCTCGTTATCTATCTGCCATCCGATAACTGCGGGATCGCTTCCAAACTCCTTGCCGAGCTTCTCGACTATAGTCGCACTGTATCTCACGTAATCGGGGTTTGACGAGCAGCAATGCCGTCTTCCGCCGTGGCTTTGTCTTATGCCGTTTGCGGAAAGCATCGCGATATCGGGGTGCTTTCTGATAAGCCACTGCGGAGGTGTCGCGGTGGGGGTTCCCATTATGACTTTTATGCCTGCAGCGTGCAGCTTATCCACCACGCGATGAAGCCAGGAAAAGTCAAATTTCCCCTCCTCGGGCTCATCCTTTTTCCACGCAAACTCGCCAATTCTTGCTACGTTAAAGCCGCACTCCTTCATCCGCGCAATATCAATATCCATCTCGCATTCGTCCCAATCCTCGGGGTAATAATTCGATCCGATAAGTATCTCTTTCATAGCGTTTTCTCACTTTCTGAGCGCCTTGCGGCGCGGTCTGTTTTCAAGCATTATAACACACGAATATGTACAACGTAAAGAAATTTGTTTTCCTTTGTGTTAATTATTCCGCACTTCGTTCAAGTTAAATAATTTTCATAAAATACTGCAGCTTTTTTCATTGACACATCAAAGTTTGTGTGGTATAATATAAGATAACACGTAAAATATTAAGAACGATCTAAATTCTGAGTAGAAAGGGGTTGCAGAAATGAACGATCACGAAAGCATTTCCGTCTCGTTTGACGAGGGACGCAACCGCGCGGACATCGCATATTCAATCGGTATTATGCCGATCGTATTCATATATTTTGAGATACTCCTTCACGCCTCGACCGGACTTGAATGGAGTCGCGCGGGATGGATGTACACCCTGCTCTTCGCTTTCATCGCGGGACCTGCGCTCTATCTCGTTTCAACGATATTTTCATACAAGATAAACCGCATCATCCTCGTATCGATCGTGTCGGTATTGGCTCTCATATACTCAATATACGAAGTGTACTTCTCCTTCTTCAGCTCGTTTATAGACCTGTCGGTCGCGGGCGAGGCGGGAAACATGATAAACGACTTTCTCGGAAACATCATCTCCTGCACGATCTCCAATCTCCATTGGATAGTCGCGTTCTTTTTGCCAACTGTAGTGCTGGTCATTCTCACTCACAAAACGATACGCATCGTACGCTCCTACAAAAGCCTTCGTATAATGATCGCGGCGTTTATGCTTCTCGTGGCATTTATCCGTACGGGACTCATAACGGTAAATAACAGTGAATACGACGACAAATTCTACTACAGGGACGGCTACGACGTCACGATAGCGGCGTCAAGGTTCGGTCTTCCCACGGCGATTCGCCTTAACATTCAGTATACCCTCTTCGGCAAGCCCGAGGCAGAGCTTACTCCTCCCGCGAACACCGAAGACGTCGATATAGATCAGCTTTTCGGCACCACGCCTCCTTCAACGTCAGTCGGAGACGGCACGACAGAAGAGCCCGAAGCCCCGTTTGTTCCGATAGATGCGGTCCTCGATATCAACTTTGAGGAACTTGCAAGGAACGAGACAAATAACACTATCCGCTCAATGCATCAGTATTTCGCATCCGTCGCTCCGACACAGACGAACAAATACACCGGAATGTTTGAGGGCAAGAACCTGATATATATCACGGCCGAGGGCTTCAGTGACAAGGTCATAGACCCTACTCTCACGCCTACCCTCTACAAGATGTCGACTCAGGGCTTCGTGTTTAACAACTGCTATAACGGTCTGTGGGGAGGAAGCACGGCTACCGGCGAATACCTTTCCATCAACGGTATATTCTACAACAGCGCGGGATGTCTCAAGACGTCCGGCGGCGGTGGCTCGGACGGTAAGGCACGTCTTATGTATTACGCGCTCGGAAATACGTTCGGCCGCGAAGGATATCTCACCTACGCCTTCCACAACCACAATCCCAACTACTACGGAAGAAACTTCTCTCATCCGAATTTCGGATTCAACTTTATCGGTGCAAACGGCACCTACTCGGACTTCAACTATACGGGCGGAATAACCTACCCGACAAACTCATGGCCGAAGAGCGACCTTGAAATGGCGCAGCTCTCGACCTCCTACTATATCGGCAGCGAGCCGTTCTGCGCATACTATATGACGGTCAGCGGACACGCAAATTATAACTGGTCGGGCAACGCTATGTGCAAAAGACACCGCGGAGACGTTGCGGATCTTCCGTATTCGGAGGAGGTCAAGGCGTATATCGCATGCAATCTTGAGCTTGAGCTTATGCTCGAGGAGCTTGTAGCGCAGCTTGAAGCGAAGGGCATCCTCGAGGATACTGTCTTCGTAATAAGTTCCGACCACTATCCGTACGCGCTCAGCGAGGCTTCTCTCGCAGAGCTTTACGGTCTTCCCGCCTCCGGAATAACCGAAAACTTTGACCTTTACCGAAACAAGTTCATCATATGGAGCGCATCTATGGACGAGCCCGTCGTTGTGGACAAATACTGCTCAAGCATGGATATAATCCCGACGGTATACAATCTATTCGGAATAAAGTACGATTCGAGACTTCTCATGGGAATCGACGTTATGTCGGATGCCCCGGGACTCGTAATTCTGAACACTCACGCAACGTCCTGGAACTGGATAACCGATTACGGCACGTACAAGACCTCCACCGGAACCTTCACTCCTCACGAGGGAGTCAACGTCGGTGACGAGGCCACACTCAAGAAGTACGTGAACAACTTAAGATCAATAGTATCGAACAAGCGCAAGTATTCTCTCGCGATACTTGACAATGATTATTACAGATACGTTTTCGGGTAAATCACCCTACACAAGCGGTTCCGATATGTATCGGAGCCGCTTTGCATTATTCTCACACCTATCACGGAGTACATTATGGAAAAGACATATAAACTTAACGCCCATTCCTCATACGACATTATCTGCAAAAGAGGACTCCTAAACGAGGCGGGTGCATACGTCAGGAAGCGCATCGGCGAAGGTGTCACGGCATACGTTATAAGCGACAGCACGGTATTCCCGATTTACGGTCAGATGCTCATGGAATCGCTTGAAAAGGAAGGCATAGCATACCATACGTACGTCTTCCCCGCAGGTGAAAGATCCAAGAATACCGACACCCTGATCGCCATACTGAACGACATGGCTCACTCCGCGCTCTCCCGCTCCGACGTGGTCATAGCACTCGGAGGGGGGGTAACGGGCGATATTTCGGGACTTGCCGCTTCGCTTTACGAAAGAGGCGTCCGCTGTATACAGATACCCACGACGTTGCTTGCGGCGGTCGATTCGTCGGTAGGCGGAAAAACGGCGGTAAACCTTGAAGCGGGAAAGAACCTCTGCGGAGCGTTTCACCGCCCGTCCCTCGTGCTTTTCGACTTTGATACGTTAAAAACACTTCCGTCCGAGTGTATAGGTGACGGTTATGCGGAAATGATAAAGTACGGCATTATTTACGACGCCAAGCTTTTCGG
>JAZSLE010000068.1:0-2247 GCA_045535215.1 Eubacteriales bacterium | reverse complement strand
CTGAAGGATAGACTGAGTAACGTCGGAAACGTTTGCAAAATTTTCAGCGCAAACAGTGCTTACTTTTGCAAGGATACCGATTGTGTCCTTGCCGATAACAGAAATTATAGCTTTCATTTTTGTAGATCCTTTTCTTATTTGTTTATTATCTTTTCGCCGTCGTAAACGAGAACGCCGTGTCCTTCGCCTGCCTTGTTACCCTTTTCAAGCCACTGGGCGTAAGCACGCTGAAGGGAAGAATTGCGGGGAAGAGCAGAAGCATCGCCGTTCCAGTCCACGTTAAAGATTCGCCAGCAGTCGCCGAATCCGTTGTCCTCCCAGGAGTGAACGATATCAAAGTTGTCCATAAACCGGAGTATGTTTGAGCCTTCGGGAAGGAACTCGTAGTGCTTGGGATAGAGAAGCCAGGAGCCACACTCGATCACCATCTTGCCGTCGTGGATAAATTTCGGATAGTATTTCTGCATAAATTTATAGGCACGGCAAAGAGAGTCGTCAACCGATTCCTGAGTAAGAGGTCCGCTTGAAGGAATGTGAAGATTGAGTATGGGAGTTTCAGATGTCAGCTCAAGTCCGCAAACATTGAGACTGCCCTCTGTTGCAAAGTGTGTGGCAAATTCGTACTGCAGTCTGCCAATTTCAAAGCGGTCAAGAACGAAGGCTCCGTAAAACCAGGAGGCAACGAATGAGCCCCAGACTCCGTGCATCTTGTGGCACTCCATGAGCTTGTAGCGCATGTCGCGGGCGGTATCGTAGTAAACGTCGAGAGGGAGCCCTCTTTTTTCATACATTTTCTTCAGATGCTTGAGTGCACATACAAAACAGAGAAACTGAGTAACTCTGCCGTCCATTTCCACTTCGTTGCCTGCCTTTGCGGCGAGAACGATAAACTCGCCGAAATTGGTTCTGTCATTGGCCTCATATTCGCTGAGGTATTTTTTAAAAACCTCTCGGCAGCTGTCGCAAGCCATAAGCTTGTCGTAGCTTGAAATAAGTGATTTTGCAGCTTCCTTAGGGTAATCCTGCATTTCAAAGAAATCTATAATAAAATCTCTCATGACAAAAATCCTTTTATAAATTTGAATAATTACATACATTATAAATTCATGAGAATAAAAAATCAATAGTTACGGTGAAAGAAAGGTTTTTATGTTTTTTAGAAAAAATGTTGTTTTCACAAATGTTTTGTGCTATAATCAATAAATATTAAATTGGATAAGTATTTTTCGGAGGTAATTATGCTTGACGAAATTAAAATGATAGCAGACAGAGTCCGCGAGCTTCGCGAAATTCTGGAAGTTGAAGACACAATCCTTGCAGAACAGATAGGCGTGAGCGCAGAGCAGTACCGCGCTTATGAGAACGCAGAGGACGATATTCCCGTAGGCAAGCTCTATCTTATTGCCGCGTTTCTTGGGGTAGACCCCACGGTTCTTCTTTCCGGTCAGACTCCCCGTATGGAGGACTATACCGTTGTGCGCGGAGGCAAGGGCGTTACGGTTGAGAGATACGCAGGCTATCGCTTTACGTCTCTCGCCTTCAATTTCAAGAACCGCGATATGGAGCCTATGATAGTATCTCTTCTCCCCAGCGATGAGATGCCCGAGCTCGTGACCCACGCAGGCCAGGAGTTCAACTACGTTCTTGAGGGAACAGTAGCCGTTACCATAGGAAAGAAAACACATATACTTAACGCAGGCGACAGCGTATATTTCAATCCCGCACTTCCTCACGGTCAGCACGCAGTAGATGCACCTGCAAAATTTCTCACAGTAATTAACGAGTAAAAGGAAACCGAAAAGATGAATCTCCTTTCAAAATTCCTCCCCAGAGAAGAGTTTGACTCCTACGAGGATTTTAAGAAAAACTATAAAGTAGAAGTGCCCGAGAGCTTCAACTTTGCATATGACGTGGTAGATGAGTATGCCCGCCTGTGCCCCGAAAAGCAGGCGCTCATTCACATAGATGAAAATGAAAAGGTAACCGGATATACCTTTGCGGATATAAAAAGACTTTCAGATAAAAGCGCAAATCTTCTTCGCTCTTACGGTATCGGAAAGGGCGACAGCGTTATGATGATGATGAAGGAGCGTCCCGAGGCGTGGGTGCTTATCTGTGCAACCCTGAAGCTCGGCGCCGTTATCATCCCCGCAACCTATCAGCTGACTCCCAAGGATATCGTTTACCGCTGTGAGGCGGCAAACGTAAAGCTTATCTGTATGGCGGAGGACTCAGAGGTCATCAGCC
>JAZSLE010000132.1:0-6183 GCA_045535215.1 Eubacteriales bacterium | reverse complement strand
ACTTATGTGTTGCCTTAAGTTTGAGCACAAGACCTATCAGGATGAAATGAAGCTTATGCCTCCCATAGGATCCGTGGTCAAAACTGCGGACGGAACGGGAACGGTAGTAGAGCAGAATCCCATATCAGGAAACATTAAGGTGCGACTTAACGATCAGCAGGACTCTCTTCCCAAGTCATATCATAAGGATAGCGTCAGTGTTATCAAACGCGGCAACGATCGTTCGGCTGAGGGTAACGGAGAAGAGGATAGCTCTGATTGAATTCAAAGTTTATAAAAAAGTAATTGTAAGTTCATAAAAAATTATTTTCATTGCGTACATCTTATGTTATAATATTAGCGGTTACAGGGGACTGTTACCACAATAAAAATATACGGAGGTAATCTAAAATGGCATACGTAATTTCTGACGATTGCATCGCTTGCGGCGCTTGCGCTGAGGCTTGTCCTGTTGGAGCTATAAAGGAAGGCGACGGTAAGTTCGTTATCGATCCCGATGAGTGCATCGACTGCGGTTCTTGCGCAGATGCATGCCCCGTTGAGGCTCCCAAGGCTGAGTAATCTTTACTTATTTTTTGGATCTTGATCCACTAATTATTGTTTGACGTCTGATGCCTATGCATCAGACGTCAAAGGAATGTTGGAAAGATAATTTAAAGAGATTTTATCAAAGTGGTGGGAAGGTGGCTGAGTGCCACTTATTTTTATATGGAGATGACCAAGGAACGTACTGACGCTTTTCTCAAGGGTGAGCGTATAGACGTTATAAACAGAGATATAAGGCTTATTCAGAACAGCAACGGCTTGCTTTACGGTACGGATGCGTATATGCTTGCAGCCTTTATGAGAAAGGCCTCCTGCGAGGATGCATGCGAGCTTGGTGCGGGTACGGGTGTGATATCCCTGCTTGCTATGAGCAAGGGTAAGTTCAAGAGCTGTCTTTGCGTTGAGGTGCAGGAGTATTATGCAGGTCTTTGCGTAAGGAATGCAGAGCTTAACGGGATGAGCGACAGAATTGCCGTAGTTCATTCGGATCTGAGGGAGCTTCCGAAAAGGGAGTATTCCGGAAGGTACGGTGTGGTTTTTTCAAATCCTCCGTATATGCAGGTCGGAAACGGCAAGAGGAACGTTACGGATGAGAAATACATCGCGCGACACGAGGCTTGCGGAGGCATCAGGGATTTTATAAAATGCGCCGCTATGCTTCTTAAATTCGGCGGATACTTTTACTGTGTTATAAGATGTGACAGACTTGCCGACGTTTTTTGCTTTATGCGCGAGTTTGATATAGAGCCCAAAAGGATGCGTCTTGTGTGCGCGGATGCATCGAGTGAGCCTTCTATGGCATTAATAGAGGGGATCAGGGGAGGGAAGATGTCTCTCAAGGTAGAGCCTACTCTTTTCCTCAACGAAAACGGATGCGCAAGCGATATTTCACAAAGGGTATATTCGGATCTTGAGTTTACTTGATCCGTTGAATTTATATGAAAAAGGTTTTAAGCTACATTCGCAGAGCGTGCGATGATTACGAAATGATAAACGAGGGGGACAGGATCGCCGTTGGCGTTTCAGCCGGAAAGGATTCTCTCACCCTGTTATGCGGTCTTGCTGCCCTGCGCAGATTTTATCCGAAGAAATTTGAGCTGATCGCGATAACCATCGATATGGGTTTTGAAAACGCCGATTTTTCTGCGATAAGCGAGTTTTGTAAGCGTATAAACGTTGAGTATCATATTGTGGAGACACAGATCTCAAAGATAATTTTTGACGTGCGTAAGGAGAAGAATCCCTGCTCGCTTTGTGCCAAGATGAGACGCGGTGCGCTTCACAACGCAGCAAAGAGTTTCGGATGTAACAAGGTTGCGCTCGGTCATCACTTCGACGATGTTGTTGATACGTTTATGCTCAATCTTTTTCACGAGGGACGTATCGGCACGTTCAGTCCCGTTACGTATCTTTCAAACACAGAGCTGTATCTCATAAGACCTATGATATATATGCCCGAAAAGGACGTTGTCTACTTCAGCAACAAGGAAAAGCTTCCCGTTGTCAAGTCACCCTGCCCTGCGGATAAAAATACGCAGAGAGAGGTAATGAAGAATCTGCTTGCAGAGCAGGAGCATAAGAATCGGGGAGTGAAATACAGAATATTCGGTGCTATTTTGCGCGCCGGTATCGACGGATACAAAAATACCGGAAAGCTTGACGGTATTAAAAAATACTCGGACGAATACTAATTCGATACAATGGAGGAGAAAAACTATGATATTGATGTCAAACAACCAATGGAACAGAGACAAAAACTCTCCTGAGTGGGAAGCTATAGGAGACGATTGCTCTGCTGAGGCGCGTATGGACGGTCTCGTGCAGCCGATAATCGACGTTATGCCCGACGTTGTCGGTCTCCAGGAGGTCTCGGCGCATATGGGAGACCTTTTCAAGGATCGCGTTCGCGAGCTTGTTCTCGCTGACGGCAGCGTTGCTAAATATGAATATCTTTCCGGAGGCTATACTCCTATAATATACCGTAGAGATAAGCTTCTTTTGCTTGAAAACGGATTTTACCGTTTCCCCGAAAGTGTACCCGGATATGAGGGAAAGTTCAACGATGCGGGCTCCAAGGGACACAGCTACGGAGTATTCCAGGATAGAACGACCGGTAAGATATTCGCAGTTATGACGACTCATATGTGGTGGAAGTCCTCAAACCCGCAAAGCGGAGCATATCTTGCGGGATCGGATGAGGCACGTGCTTATCAGATGAACATAAACTGCAAGGTCATGGATAAGATCATCGAAAAGTACAATTGCCCTGGCGTTATTCTCGGAGATTATAACGCAAGAATGGACAGCTACGCGCTCAATGTTGCTCAGCTTATGGGCTGGAGAGAGGTACACGATCTTGCGGTAGGTGACTGTGACGATACAAGAGGACATCATCCCTGCGGGCCCTCCGGTTATAAGAGAGTTGATATGGGAATATTTGCACAAGCGATAGACCATATTATGATGAAGAACTACGAAAATGTAACGGTAAATCACTTCAGACGCGTTACCGACGAATATTTCGATAGAATATCCGATCATTATCCTCTTTATATCGACATTACATTATAAGTATAAAGCAAAGTGAAACTTTGAATTTATAAAAATTTATTAAGTGAAAGGATGTTACGTTATGATCTTAATGTCTAACAATCAATGGAAATGCGACCGCAACTGCGCGAAATGGATAGAGAAGGGTGAGGATTGCTCTGCTGAAGTACGTGTAGAGGGGCTTGTAAAGGCATACCTCCAGGTAATGCCCGACGTTATCGGTCTTCAGGAAGTCTCGCTACATATGGCAGACCTTATGATGGAAAAGATGCGTACTGTTACTCTTGAGGATGGCACCGTGGCTAAATACGAGTACATTTCCGGCGGCGATACTCCGATAGTTTATCGCAGAGATAAGCTCCTTCTCCTTGAATCCGGATTCTTCCGCTATACAGAAAATATTCCCGGACTTCCCGGAAAGTACAATAACCACGAGACAAAGTCCTATGCATACGGTGTATTCCGCGATAGAAACGACGGAACTACGTTCGCTCTTCTTTCCACACACCTTTGGTGGAAGTCCTCTAACCCCGAAAGCGCCTCTTACGAGCCCGGCTCCGACGAGGCAAGAGCATATCAGATGCTTCAGGCATCCGCAAAGATGGACGAGATAATGGATAAGTATCATTGCCCCGGAATCATCATGGGTGACTTGAATGCTAACATGGCAAGCTATGCGCTTAAGTCCATTCAATGGGCTGGTTGGAGAGAGGTACACGACCTCGCAGTCGGTGAGTGCGACGAAACAAGAGGACATCATCCTTGCGGACCTAACGGCTACCAGAGAGTTGATATGGGTAAGTTTGAGCAGGCTATCGACCACATACTGATAAAGAACGGCGAAAATCTTACCGTTAATTACTTCAAGCGTCTTACAGACGAGTATTTTGACAGTGTTTCGGACCACTATCCGCTTTACATTGACGTTACCTTTGGTTAATAAAACAAAAACAGCCCGCCGTTTTAACGGCGGGCTCTTTTTATACTCAGAATTCCATTATCCAATTGTATGAGAGGTCTGCCCAGTTCTGAAGGTGCTTTACTATAAGCGCTGCCTTTCCGCTTGACGTCTCCTCGTTTGCGAGGGAGAGCCCGTGAGGGCCGTTCGGGTAAATGTGCATTTCGAACGAAACACCGGCCTTCTTATACGCCTGAGCGAGAAAGAGGCTGTTTTCAACAGGAACAGTTTTATCCTCAACGGTGTGCCAGATAAACACGGGAGAAGAGGTTTCGTCTACGTGAAGCTCAAGAGAAAATCTGTTTGCTTCCTCCTCAGTGGGAGTTGTGGTTCCGCAGAGTCTGTGGATGGATCCCTTGTGCGCTACGGGACCTGCCGAAACAACGGGGTAGGAGAGTATTGCTCCGGTGGGCTTTCCTATTCCTTCGGGTGCATCTCCAAGAGCAGCCTTTACCTCGGGAATGTTCCAAAGGATAGCGGAGGAGCCTGCGAGATGGCCGCCTGCGGAGAATCCGATGATGAAGACGTAATTGGGGTCTATATTATACTTTGTTGCATTTTCTCTTACGTGCTTGATAGCGAGAGCGGCTTCTATAAGGGGAGTGTAATTGGTTGCGTTTTCTTCAACGGAATATTTGAGGATAAATGCATTGAGTCCCTTTGCCATATAGAATCTTGCTATGGGCTCGCCCTCTCTATCAGAGAGAAAATGGTATCCGCCGCCGGGACAAACGATTATCGCGCGTCTCGGAGGCATATTGAGCTCGGGCGTGTCGTCTGCAACAAAAGTAGTTAGCGTTGCGCCGTAGTTTTCTGAAAGCTTTATTGTTTCGTGAAGCATGGTTGTTCTCCTTTAAGTTCTCCTATTGGAGTAAGGTATATATTTCAGTCAGCCTTTATTATGGACTCGTCCCACATAGCGGGAGCCTCATAGCCCATGAGATTTACCATTGTGGCCGCAACGTTGGAAAGACCGAAGGCTCCGTTATCTGTCTTTACGCTGTAGCCCTTGTTTTCCTCAGGTCTGTTGTCGTATATGATGCAGGGAACGGGATTGAGAGTATGAGAGGTCTTTGCCTTGAAATTACCGTTTTTGTCGGCCTTGGGCTCGCCTGTCTTCTTGTCGATTTCATACATCTCGTCAGCGTTTCCGTGGTCAGCAGTGATGAGAGCAACTCCGCCGAGACTGTCAACTACCTTGAGTATTCTTGCAAGCTGGAGATCGAGAGCTTCCATAGAGCATATGGTTGCTTCTATATTACCTGTGTGACCTACCATATCGCCGTTGGGGAAGTTTACTCTATAGTACTTGTAGCTTCCTTCCTCAAGGAGCTCAATGAGCTTGTCTGTGATCTCAGCACACTTCATCCAGGGTCTCTGCTCGAAGGGAACGATGTCGGAGGGAACCTCTATATAAGTCTCAAGCTCTTCGCTGAACTTACCGCTCTTGTTTCCGTTCCAGAAGTAGGTAACGTGACCGAACTTCTGTGTCTCGGAGATAGCGAGCTGAGCAACACCGGATTCAGCGAGATACTCGCTCATGGTGTTTGTTATTTCGGGAGGAGAAACGAGGTAGCGGGAAGGAATGTGGAGGTCTCCGTCATACTCAAGCATACCTGCGTAGAGAACGCTTGGAACACGAACTCTGTCGAATTTATCAAAGTCTGCACCTGCCTCGAAGGTCTTGGAGATCTCGATAGCACGGTCACCTCTGAAGTTATAGAATATAACGCTGTCGTTATCCTCTATCGTACCTACGGGCTTGCCGTCTTCAGCGATAACGAAAGGAGGAAGATCCTGGTCTATAACACCTGTTTCTGCACGGTATGTCTTTATAGCATCTTCTGCGGATTCGAAGGTACGACCCTCACCGAGAACGTGAGTCTTCCAGCCGTTTTCAACCATCTTCCAGTTTGCCTCGTAACGGTCCATGGTTATCTGCATTCTTCCGCCGCCGCTTGCTATCTTAACGTCAAAGGATGCGTTTCTGAGGTCAGCAAGGAAAGCCTCGAAGGGAAGAACGTAGTCAAGAGCACTTGTCTCACCAACGTCTCTACCGTCGATAAGAACGTGGATCCTTACCTTGCTTACACCCTCTTCCTTTGCTCTTACGAGCATAGCCTTGAGAT
>JAZSLE010000210.1:0-5021 GCA_045535215.1 Eubacteriales bacterium | reverse complement strand
ACGACGGATGGCAGAGCGGACGCACTGACGACCTCGCTCGCAGAGACGAGCAAGGAAGACGCGTATTTGACGATGATTTTTGGCTTATTAATGAGGATAGATTTCCTAAAGGAATACGCTATATGGCAGAGGAAGCGGGAGAGCACGGACTGAAATTGGGTCTTTGGTTTGCTCCCGACACGCATGATCTCTTCGCTTTGATGGATAGAGACGTTGCAATTCTTAAGAAGGCTTACGACGAGTGGAAGGTAAGATTTTTCAAGCTCGATATGTATTGGATAGAGACCAAGGAGATGAGCGATCGCTTCCTTGAGTTTTTGGATAGGATATACGCGTTTGGAGACGACGTTGAGGTACAGCTTGACGTAACGAGAGAAGCAAGAGTCAATTATTTTTGCGGACGTGAGTACGGAACCGTATTCGTTGAAAACAGATATACGAAGTGGGCAAACTATTTCCCGCATAGGACTCTTCGCAATATATGGTCTCTGTCACGCTGCGTTCCGACTCAAAAGCTTCAGTTTGAGATAACAAATCCCGATCTGAACGCGAACTGCTACAAAGACAACGACCCGTTCGTTCCGTCGCTTTACAGTATGGATTATCTTTTTGCAAGCGTAATGCTTTCCAATCCGCTATTCTGGATGGAAATGCAGTTCTTGTCTGAAGAGAGAAGAGCGGAGCTTGCAAGAATTATGCCCGTATGGAAGGCTTGCAGAGAAGAACTTTCTTCTGCGGACGTAGCGCCGATAGGTGACGTTCCGACCGGAAGAAGCCATACCGGATTCTTGATCACTACGTTGGAGGATGAGCAATACGTTTTGCTGTTCCGTGAATCGAATGACGTTTCGTGCAAGCTTATCGAGGTGCCCGTTAAGGCGTCGGTATGCGAGCTTCTCGCTTCGAATTGCGCCGCGGAGCTCGAGATACTGGACGGCGGTGTGATGATGAAGTCCTCGGAGCCGCGAAGCTACGTTTTCGCAAGACTGAAATAACGAGAACGGAAAATACGATCTCTCAATATAGAAATACCCCTGACAGATATGAATATCTGTCAGGGGTATCTCTTTATTATGAAATGCAGGTCACCGCTTTTTCGTTATACCTTTTCGTATACCGTAGGAGCAGAGACGATGCCTTCCTCCCATACCTTATATTCGTATGTGAAGAGGTCACCCGTTGTTCTGAATGACGGTGGCGAGCAGTAGATCGCGTTCTTGTCTGCATGGTGGATATGTCCAAAGGCGTTTTGTCTTGAAATGTATGCCGAAAGCTCTACGGTGTGCTCGCCGGGATCAAGTCCCTCGAATATTGCGCAATAGGGTGCAAGAGAGAGGCTCTTTTCAGCGGATCCGTCAACAGATACCTTGAGGCAAGCCGCCTTGAACTGAGGAACGGATACCTTGAGCGTATCGGAGTTTGAGTTTACCTTGAAGGAATAGGTGAGCTTTCCGCCGTAATGCGCAAGCTTCTGCTTTGTTATATCGCAGAAGAAGAGCTTTTCGGGGAGAGCGGTTATTCTCCTGTCTGCACCGTTGAGTTCCACTCCGAACTTACCGAGAACGTACATACATTCAATGGATGCTCTGTTCTCAAACGGAAGAGTTACCGTAAGTACGTTTGTTCCCTTTACGATGGGAGTGAGCATAACCGTTTTAATAGCCTTGTCTGTATAGTATCCGACCGCATCGTTCGATATGCTTGTTCCGTTGAAGGTTATCTTTGTCTTATCGGGATTTTCTATCGCGAGAAGCGCTCCGGCATACTCTATATCACTTTCAAAGGTGCATCTGAGTGTTACCTCGTGATCGCTCTTTTCGGGTGTAACACACCAAGGTTGAGCAAAGCTTCCGGAAATTACCGGCCAACCGAGTCTCTTGCGGAGAGCGGTGTCAAGGTGAAGAATATACTCTGAAGGGGCAAATTCTTCGCCGTCAAGCGAATATTCCGCGCAGTCAAGTAAGAGGGCGTTAGGCTCGTTAAGCGCGTACTGTGAGCAAGAAATGCGGGGAAGAGGAGCAAACTTGGTACTTGCCACGCTCTTGCACTCGGAGACTGTCTCCTTTGCGGGAGTGAGCTTGTAGAGGAGGCTGTCGTGCATGTTTACAGCAGCATATATAAGCGTGTTTCCGTTTTCGTGCTTGTAATCGGGAATGGACGTGCTTCCGTCAAGTGTGTTGAAAAGCTCAACGTCGTAGAGTCCCTTGAAGACGGTGATTATCTTGTCCGTCCTTACAACGAGGTGGTTGCTTACGGGATTTGCCTGAGCAAGGAAGAGCCAAAGCGAGTCGCCGTCTTTTCTGAGATTGCTTACAAGCTTACGGTAGAGCGTATAGTTATCATTGTATATGGTGAAGTATCTCTGCGGATCAAGTGCTGTGTAAAGATCGGCCTTGTTGAATCCGATATGCTCGGAAAGGCTTAGAAGCTCTGCAACGTCATCGGACGGAGCGGCATCTATAAGCGTGGGAGCCTCACCCGCGATGACAAGCTTACCGCCGTTCCTTGCGAATTTAACGAGACGCTCAAATGTGGTTCGTCTTAAGGTTGTGCAGGAGGGAATTATGATAGTATCATAGCTCATCTTACCGACCTTGAGAGGATTTGCCCCCTCATTGCAAAGCTCGGGAAGAAGTGCTTCACAGATGAAATCGAAATCAAGACCGCCGGTTATCATCCAGTTTGTAAGGGAAGCGAAGTTTTCGTCAAGTTGACTTGATCTTATAGATGCTGTGCGGCGAGGTCCGTATGCAAGCCAAAAGCTTTCTATCGGATGGATAACGCCTATTCTTACAAGCGGCTTTCCTCTTGTGAGAACGGTGGATACTCTTGCGAAATGATCCTCAAGATATTTGTATTCCTTATACCAGGGGGACTGATAGTTTATGGAAGCGGGATAGTCTCTTTTGGCCTCGCCCTCCATGGAAACGAGAGAGAGGTGGGGAACGCGGAGCGTTACGCCGAGCGCCGCCTGCCAGTCGCCGTTTATTTTGTATTCACGGAAGTCCATATCCCAGTTAGTAACGCCGTAAAGCTCACTCATCATTCCCTCGCGGCCGTACTGATGTACAGCGGACTGAGCCTGTTTTGCGGTATTGTATTCACGTTTGGAAAAGAGCATATCGATGCCGGGAAGCTGGAAGCCTCTATAAGAGCGCATAGCTTCGCCTACCGCGCGTGTCTGGCTTTCAAGAGTGGGCTCCTCCATCATATGTCCGGTGAGCATTATGCCGTTTTCGGCGCACCATTTTCCGCACTGATCGCAGAACGCCTCGGTAAATCTCTGGCACGCATGGTCATGGTATCTGTATCTCGCAACGCTTGCTTTTTTATTCGGAAGATCCCAGAATATCTCGGGAAGCGTAGGAAGAAACTGATCGCCGTAGGTGTTGAAGTACGTTTCCTCAAAATCGCTGGTGAAGGGAATTACTATATCGTCTGTAGCAAACGGGGACGTGGGGATAGCCTTTACCATAAACTGAGGCTCGTCCGTGAAGATAGCGGGAGCGGCGGTTCCGAGATCGTCACCGAGCACTTCCTTATATCTTTCGTAAGTTACTCTTATAAATTCAGCTATAGCGGCGGGAGAGAGTGTGTCTACGTAGGTTTGATTGTTGAATCTCGGAGTCGTCATCGGAGACTCTAAATATACGAACCATTCTCTGTCTGCCGCCTTCTCGCCGTCTTCGAGAAGCTTATAATCCTCAAGATAGCCGTCTTTATCTATTTTTACGTTGAATCTTGCCAAAAGCTTTCCGTTTTCGGAACGTCCCTGTTTCTGCTGTCCGCTCTGCGCTACCGACTTTTTACCCTGACCGTAGGGAGTAACTGTTACGAGAAGATATTTTATTCTGTATTCGGGATTCTTTGTAACGATACCGCCTGCAAATCCGCTGGGCCATCTGTCCTCGTCGTAGAGCCAGGAGAGCATTTCTTCCTTTTTGCCCTTTTGAACGCAAGCATCTATAAGATCCATGAATTCATCGGAGAGGTACTCGGTCGCCATACCGTTTCTTACGTGCATATGGTAACCGCCAAATCCCATTTCCTTAAGCTTTTCGATCTGTCTCAGAAGCTCCTTCTTTTCAAGCTTGCAGTTCCAAGCCCAGAAAGGAGCGGCACGGTACTCGGACGTGGGGTTAAGGAACAGATCCTTATCAAGAGTCTCGCTTTTACTTTTCTTATACAACATCGACATCATTTTCTCCGTAAAAAAACGGAGATCCTTTCCTATATAGTGTACTCTATAATTATATCATAGTTGGCATTTTTAGTCAATAGAAAAAGCAAATAAAAAACCGGCGAGAGTGCCGGTTTGTGTTATTATTCCTCGTCAAGCTCAAGACCGTGAACAAAACCCGAGGTGTCGGCAGAACATATATCTCCTGCGATCACCTTATTCTTATACACGAGAACGTTTGCATATACCGTACCCTCGTGTCCGGGGTAATTTTCAAGCTTAAAGGTATATCTCGTTATAGTTTTACCCTTGTACTTTTCAAGATTGAGACCCTGAAGCTTTTGTATTGGGTCGTACTCTGAAAGAACGCGTTCAACATGCTTTGGAACAATTATATTTTATTTTTCTACTGCATCTGTACCTCCGCTCCATCCAAATTGAGAAAGAAAGCTCTTTACATCCTCTGTGTTTTTTATTTTGTCGTATTTTATTTCAGCTGCGACACTGTCGTTTCCCGCCGCGCTTACCGGCTCATATGGCTCTATAAACGCGATAAGCACTATCAGCGTTACCAATGCCACGCATATGATGCCGAAGAATTTAAGCGTTGAAGCTTTTATTGAGTACACGAACATAATCTATCCCTCCGTTTGTTATTGGTTAAATATATTTATGAAGGAAGGGAATTATGCAACAAAAAGAAAAAAGACCGCATACAGCGTATGCGGTCTTTAAATATACAGGCAGATTAGTTGAGCTCTGCGAAGTACTTAATGGTTCTAACCATCTGGCTGGTGTAGGAGTTCTCGTTGTCGTACCAAGAAACAACCTGTACCTGGTA
>JAZSLE010000034.1:0-7662 GCA_045535215.1 Eubacteriales bacterium | reverse complement strand
GAGCAGATGCTCTATGGGGCAGGGTTATTCCCTGCCCCGCTGTTTTTATATAAAAAAGCTCTCCCTTAGGAGAGCTTTTTTATCAATTTTCGTGCCAATATTTTTTGTCAAGGCTTCTCATCTGAAGTGCCTCGGAAACATGAAGCACCTTTACCGTCTCGGACTGATTGATATCCGCGATCGTTCTTGCGACTCTTACGACTCTGTCAAAGCCTCGCGCGGAAAGCCCCATTCGGTCGTACGCGTTCTTGATAAACTCAAGCGCCTTGTCGTCCATATTTGCGAAGCGTGTTGCCTGCTCGTTAGTAAGCTGTGCGGCAGACATGATCGCACCGCCGGTCAGCTTGTTTATTCTGTAGTCCGCGAAGTCTATAGCTTCCATTACGCGAGTTCTGATGTGCTCGCTCTTCTCCTCACTTGATGCGGATGAGGTGAGCTGATCGGCTGTCAACGGCTCCATCTCGACCTGTATATCAAATCGATCAAGCATAGGTCCGCTTATTTTTGATATATATTTATGCACGTCTCCCTTTTTGCAGGTGCATTTTCCGCTCGGATGACCGAAGTATCCGCATTTACACGGATTCATAGCGGCTATAAGCATAAACGAGCAGGGATACGTCTCGCGTCCGGCAACTCGGGTTATTGTTACCTTCTTATCCTCCATCGGCTGACGGAGCGTTTCTATAACGTCTACCGAAAACTCGGGAAACTCATCGAGGAAAAGTATTCCGTTGTGCGACAGTGATACCTCACCCGGTTTCGGATACGCGCCACCGCCTGCAAGACTTACCTTACTCATCGTATGGTGAGGAGACCTGAACGGACGAGCCGACATAAGCTGAGTGTTTGGAGGAAGCATTCCGGATACGGAATATATCTTCGTCGTTTCTATGGCCTCGTCAAAGCTCATCGGAGGCATAATAGACGGCATACGCTTTGCGAGCATTGATTTACCCGTTCCCGGGGCTCCGATCAAAAGCACGTTATGTCTTCCGGCGGCGGCTATCTCAAGCGCTCTCTTTGCCCTTGCCTGTCCCTTGACCTCGGAAAAATCACCGAAGACACTGAAGTTGTTGTTTGTGAAAAGCTCCATATCAAAGGAAGCGGGCGTTATCAGCTCTTTTCCGTTGAGGTGGGCCACCAGTGAGCGCAGATCCTTTACGGGATACACCTTTACACCGGGAACCATACATACCTCTGCGGCATTTTCCGCAGGAACGAAGATCTCCTTGAGTCCTGCGTCCTTCGCGGCACAGCACATACAGAGGCATCCGCTTACCGGACGTATCTCGCCCGAAAGAGAAAGCTCTCCTATAAAGCATTTATCCGAGGTATCAACATCTCTTCTTATATGGTTTCCGCATATAAGAACTGCAACCGCCAGTGAAAGGTCAAGCCCCGAGCCTTCCTTTCTCACGTTTGCGGGCGCGAGATTTATAGTGACTGCGGCATCGGCAAGAGGTATCTGGTTGACCGCGCAGGCCGTTCTCACTCTTTCCTTTGATTCCTTTACCGCCGCATCGGGAAGCCCTACTATATCAAAATGCGGCAATCTGCTGTCGGCATTACATTCAACCGTTATAACGTATCCGTTTATGCCAACCGCCGCTGCGCTGTATACTACTGATAACATACTTTTCTCCCATTGAAACTTAAAAGGTGACGTTTTCCTCACAGATATCGCTAACGACCTTTCTTACGCAGTCATAGTCGTATCCGCACCTTAAAAGATATTTTTGCAATGAATCTATTTCTTTAATATCGGAAGGATCGGATATTCCTCTCGCCTCGGCTACTTTTCTGCAGCATTTCTCGAATGAATAACCCTCAAGCTTCTTCATTACCGCAGATATGAGTTTACTCTTATATCCCTTTGATATCAGCGATGACCTTATCTTATTCGGTCCGTACGCTCTTGAAACACAGTACTTGACCTCGGAAACTATCTGATCCTTTTCATTAATGTATCCGTGCTCCGCAAAGTACCTTGCCGCTCTTGCAGATACGTCGCGTGAAAACCCCTTTTTGCAAAGCTTTCTGCACATTCCACTTTCGCTTGAAGTAGCGCAGGAAAGTGATCTGAATCCGGAAAGCACGGCAGAGGAAAACTCTGCCTCTCTATTTATTTTGCGATATTCCTGCTCTCCGAATTCGCGTCTTCCCTTAACGAGAGCACCGTACAGATCGTATAGAAGGCACAGTGACTCTTCCCTGCCGTCGTCAAGCAGAAACGTAAGATAGGCGCATCCTCCGTCCGAGTTAAAGCCCGTTCTCTTTAAAAGCGCGTAGGCACTCATTCGTCATCTCCGTCGTCAAGAAGATCGAGATCGAAATCGTCCTCATCATCCTCGTCGGACAGCTCCTCCTCAGGAACGAGATCGGACATATGTGCTCTTACCTTCTCCTCAAGTTCTGCAAAAAGCTCGTGGTTGGTAAAGAGAAGCTTTCTTACGTTGTCCTTACCCTGACCGAGGCGTTCGCCATTATAGGAGAGCCATGAGCCGCTCTTCTGAATGATGTCAAGCTTGAGTGCAAGCTCGATAAGCTCGCTTTCAATAGAGATTCCTCTTCCGTAAAGTATATCAAACTCGGCAACCTTAAAGGGAGGAGCGACTTTATTCTTTACTATTTTGCATTTTACCTTATTTCCGTAGACCTCACTGCCCTGCTTGAGCTGATCGGCCTTTCTTATATCTATACGTACGGATGCTGCGAACTTAAGCGCGCGTCCTCCGGTAGTGGTCTCGGGATTGCCGTACATTACGCCGACCTTCTCACGAAGCTGATTGATAAATACGACTACGGCATTGCTTTTCGATATTACTGCGGCAAGCTTTCTCATAGCCTTTGACATAAGTCTTGCCTGAATACCTACAGAGTTTGCACCCATATCGCCGTCAAGCTCCTGTCTCGGAACGAGTGCGGCAACAGAGTCGATAACGACCACGTCTACCGCGCCCGAGCGAACAAGAGTCTCGGTTATCTCAAGTGCATCCTCACCGCAATCAGGCTGCGATATGAGAAGGTTATCGGTATCTACTCCGAGTGCCTTTGCATACGCAGGATCGAGAGCGTGCTCCGCGTCTATAAACGCCGCAACACCGCCTTCCTTCTGGACCTCTGCTATAATGTGAAGAGCTACAGTTGTTTTACCCGAGGATTCGGGACCGAAGACCTCGGTTATTCTTCCTCTCGGCACTCCGCCGATTCCGAGCGCCGCATCAAGAAGGAGCGAGCCGGTATGGACTGCCTGAACCTCCATATTAGCGTTATCGCTGAGCTTCATAACCGCTCCCTTGCCGAAGTTTCTTTCTATATTTCCTATAGCGGTATTGAGAGCCTTCATCTTTTCCTCTCTTGTGCTTGCTACCGTAACAGCGGGTCTTTTTGTAGTTTTGGCCATTTTTTTAATCCTCCGTATGCTTTATATGGGAATTTCTTTGTTTACATATGATATTATACCACACTAATCACCATATGTCAATAGCTTTTTTGAAATTATTTTTTCTTTTTTAGGAAAAATATTTTTATCCATCGTTCGATTTTGAATGACATAATAAAAAAATGTTTCCCGTTCAAGTATTATAGTGAGAAGGAAGCTCCCTACCACAAATAACCTGTTGACAAAGCATGTGCGGATATGTTATAATGTATGGGTAAAAACGCGAAAGGAGTCGTATTTTATGAAAAGGATACTCTGCTTCTCGATTGCAGTGATCATGCTGCTTTGTGCTTTTACCGTAACTGCGAGTGCGAGAAGCGTTTCTTACACAAACCCATCTTCGGCATATAAGGACTCTGTATACTATAATTCGCTCATGTCGGTAGAGCTTACGGGCGATCAACGAAACGACGTTATCGCAATAGCTCTTTCTCAGCTTTATTATTCTGAAGGAAACTCACTTAACGACCTTAACGGTCTGAACAAATCGGGAAACAACGATTTTAACGAGTTTAGCTACAACTACGGACCGCTCGATCAGGACGGAAACGGAACGCGGGAATACAACTACCCGTGGTGTGCCGCATTCGTTACCTTCTGCCTTCGCCGCGCGGAGGTATCTAAATCGGTAGCTCCGTCGCACGTAAACTGCACGGGATGGCTCAACAAGTTCAAGGAAGCGTCAAGTAACTACTCTTATCACGCACGCGGATCCTACACTCCGCTAAGAGGCGATATCATCTTCTTCAAGTCGTCGTCCACGTCGAGAGCATCAGACCACGTCGGTCTTGTAATAGGCACCCGCGACGGATACGTTTATACTATTGAAGGAAACACCTCGGGCGGCGTATATACAAGAACGTATAGCATGACGGATACCTACATAGTCGGATACGCGGTTCCCAAATACAGCACGAGCGTAAAGAGCGCAACTGTTGCGGGAGACCACGTTGTAACCGCCGAGACGGCGCTCAATATGAGAACCGGACCTTCAACTTCTTATACCATAATAAAGTCCTTGCCACACGGAACCCGCTTGGAGGTTATATCCTCATCGGGCGGATGGATCATGGTTCGCGCAGAAGGATCCGAGGGTTGGGTATCCGCATCCTACACAGCACCGATCGAATGTACGAGCGTGACTGTCAAGATAAGCGGAGACGGCGCGTACAAGATATACGCGGGATACGGCTGTGCGGTAGAGTTAAAAAAGCTATCGCTTGACGGATTCGTGTTTGAAGGGTATTCCACACCGAACGGAAACCTTGTCTCGGATACGGTAACGTCGTTTACGGCAGACACAACGCTAACTCCCGTATTCACAAGGGTAGTCGAAAGCACGACACCTCCGACAACCACCGCTCCCGAATCGGAGCCGATGCCTCCGCAGAGCGACACGTCCGCTGAATCAACTGACGGGACGACCCCCGACACCACCCCCAAGGTTCCGTCGTCCGACGGCTTGGAAAATGACGCGGGATGCTCATCCTTCATAAGCATCGCACCCGTAATATCTCTTGTTATCGCATCGGTATTTTTAGTATTGAAGAAAAACAGACCGTAAAAAAACGCCTTCGGGCGTTTTTTTAGATATAAACACAAAAAAACTATTGACAAATATCTTGAATTTTGGTATAATAATCTTACAGTTCGAATTCGAAAGGAGAATTAATAATGAAAAAGACTATTTCTTTGATCATTACAGTTGCTATGCTTATATCCATGGTGCTCGTAATGATTCCCACGATCTCTGCAGCAAATGACGGTGATATTCTTTACACTGCCAATTTCACCTCCTCTGACTTTTCTATGTTACACGAGCTTAGTGAAAAGCGTGCAGGCTCTTATGCCGTTGCATCCGCCGACGGTTCAAGCGTGACCATCAACGGCTCTACGACCGCTCCCTCCGGAGGCGGCGGTCTCTTCTACGGCTCAAAGCTCAACGGCCTTACAGTAACAAACGACACCAAATACACGATCACCTACAAGTTCAAGACAACAGGCCAATACGGCGGAGCACTTTTCTATGCCGGTGACACAACGGACAACGACGCGCTCATCGGTTCCGCTTTCAGCTTCTACATTGCAAACGACTCCGTTACCCCCAGTGCAACCATTGCCCGCAACACAGTGACGTCAGGCTACACTGCAGGAGGAATGCTTCACAACGCCTATCTCGCCATCTCCGAGCTTGCAGTAGACGCAGACGGATATTCATCCTTTATGGTAGTTCTTGACGGCTACACGATGTACGCATACTCACTCAGCGTTGACGGTTATTGGTATCTCTTCGCTAAATTCACTCCCGAGGAAAAGGACCGCACCGCAACCTCGAACCTTATCTGCGGCGTATATAACTACCAGAACTCAGCTGTAACTACCCTCAAGGACTTCAAGGTATGCCAGGGAATTACCGCACCCTCGCTCAAATCCACTTACGGAACAGCTACCATCGACGGCATTAAGGATGCTATCTATACGGATGCCGCAAAGACCTCAAGACCCTATGCAGGCAACACCGGAACGATAACAAACTACTACGCTAACGATGCTCAGTATCTTTACATCTACTCCGAGACAGTATCCACGGTAGATATCGCGTTCAATGATGACGATTCCATGTACCGTGCATACATCGACTTTGTAAACACCGACAACGGTGCAAAGGGTGACAAGGCTACTTATACGTTCTTCCCCGCATCCGGTGCTACGAAGTACAACGGTGGACAGTTCCAGTTCAGACCCTCGTCCGCAACCGAGGCTACGTTCTCTACATCAAGAACGGTCATCGAAAAGACAAAGGTCAACTATGCAGTCAAGGTAGAAGGTAAGACCGCTATATACGAGATCGCTATTCCTCTTCCCACATCCTCTGATACTACCGATGCAGGCGATATCGCAAGCAAGATAGCCGCAGGCACGGCATGCACGATCGGTGTCGGCTACGAGGGAAGAATCGAGACCTCAACCGAAGTGGGAACAAACGCTCGTAAGGGCGCAGTATCCAACGGCAACGCATGGCAGTACTACGAGTCGGGTGCCGATCTTGTTCTCGCAGTTGCTACTCCCGCAGGCGGTGAATCCGGCGGTGAATCCGGCGGCGAGTCCGGCGGTGAGTCCGGCGGATCTGCAAACACAGGTGATGATTCTATCGTTTTCGTTGTAATAGCTCTCATCTCCACGATATCTCTCGGTGCAGTTATCACAAAGAAAATATCCGTAAGATAACTCAAAATAACATCAGCAAAAAAACGCCTTCGGGCGTTTTTTTGCTATAAATATAAAAAAAGCTATTGACACGTCATACTTTTCATGATATAATAATAATACCAATAAAAAATTACAAGGAGAAAAACAATGAGAAAAACCATATCACTTGTTATCGCTCTCGTTATGGTCCTCACAGTGCTTGCACTTCCCGTGGCTGCTGAGACGACGACAACAACTCTCGACGTAAACTGGCATTTAGGTTACGTAGGATCATCAACAAACTCAAGTTTCACAAACGTATTGAACCCCAACGGAGGCGCTTACTCCTATTCCGACGTTATAGATATGGGTCCTGCAGGCTCCACTATCACGTTCACGGATGACGTTTACAACTTTGCTTCCGCTTCCGCATACGTATTCTCCTTCTGGAAGGAGGTCGGCGATGAGTATGTCCTCGACACAGAGGCTGCTAACGTTCCCGGCACAGGCGGATCGGAAACTGCAAGAACATACAAGTTCACGGCTACGAAGGACAACCAGTACGTTCGCCTCTCCTACCGTTCAGAGGAAACAACGGACTCCGTTCCCGAAACACGTCCTACAGTTTACGTAAACGGCACTGCAGTTGATGGCGTAACCTGGTCGCTTGGATACAACAAGGCTGACGGAACGACAACGACAGGCGGAAGCTATTCCAAGTCCTCTTCCATCAAGCTTGCTAAGGCAGGCGACGTTCTCACATTTACCGACGACGCATCCGGATTCGCATCCAACGGTGCTGCAGTATTTATAACGGTAAAAGAGGACGGAACTTATGACGGAATCTCCGTTGTAGGCGGAAGCGAGGGTGCTGCTCTCGGTTCATACACCTCCGCACCCGCTGTAACGTACACCTACACATCCACAAAGGACAACGAGCTTATAAGAATCAGCTACAGATCCGGTGAAACCTCAGACGTTTCCATCCCGAAGGAACAGAGACCCGCAGTAAAGCTTACCTCTCCCGT
>JAZSLE010000202.1:0-5783 GCA_045535215.1 Eubacteriales bacterium | reverse complement strand
CAAAAACTTATCAAGTCGCTGTCCCGCGTCATTGCCTCCTACAGTAAAGATCCTCATCAAAAAACTCCGATAAATTTAGCTTAAATTAAAGGCGGCGCGATCAAACACGCCGCCATAAGATCATTTCGTACCGAATATTCGGTCGCCTGCGTCTCCGAGTCCGGGAACTATGTACGCGTGATCGTTGAGGCACTCGTCAAGGCTTGCCGTGAAGATATCAACGTCAGGATGATCCTCCTGAACCTTCTTGACACCCTCGGGAGCCGCAACAAGGCACATAAGACGGATATTCTGGCATCCGCGAGCCTTGAGCATTGTTATAGCATCAGAGGATGATCCGCCTGTAGCAAGCATCGGGTCAACCAATATTACTATTCTCTGCTCGATATCTGCGGGAAGCTTGCAGTAATATTCTACGGGGTTATGTGTATCGGGGTCTCTGTAAAGACCGATGTGTCCTACTTTAGCCACAGGAACGAGAGTAAGAAGCCCGTCCACCATTCCAAGGCCCGCACGGAGGATCGGAACGATAGCAAGCTTTTTGCCGGATATCTTTTTAGCCGTCATTTTGCAAAGCGGGGTCTCTATTACGATATCCTCGAGCGGAAGGTCTCTTGTCACCTCGTATCCCATAAGCATTGCTATCTCATTAAGCAACTCTCTGAAATCCTTGGATCCCGTTTTCTTGTTTCTCATAATGGAAAGCTTGTGTACTATAAGAGGATGGTCAATGATATGCAATTCACTCATGATGTGTACTCCTTCTTTTTTTCATTGTAACTATATTATAATACAACTTGTCGATTTTTGCAAGAGCTTTTTTGTAAAAACACAAAAAATCAAAAATAATTTACATATTACGCTTTAATATTTTAACCCGTAATGATAAAATATAGTCGATCACGTGCAAAAAGGAGCAATCGATCTTGGCTAATACCTTTTATATATTCACTCTCGGATGTAAGGTCAATCAGTACGAATCTGAGGCTATACACGAAAAAATGATATCCTGCGGATTTCTTCCGTCCTCATGCGACATCGCCGACGTTTATATAATAAACACCTGCACCGTAACCGGTGAGAGCGACAGAAAATGCGGACAGATGATACGTAAGGCTGTCAAGCTGAATCCCGATGCCGCGATCCTTGTCACAGGATGCTTTGCGCAGGTCTCTCCCGAAAAGATAGCAAGCATTTATGGAGTGGATTACGTGTGCGGATCGGTCAACAAGCTGTCAGTCGCAGAAGAGGCACTCAATATAGTGAAGCACGGCAAGTACGCCTCGCCGAAGGTTGCCGTCGGCAGTCTCGATAACGCTCCGTTTGACTGCATGGAGATAAACGACTTCAAGCGCACCCGCGCTTATATAAAGATAGAAGACGGATGTAACAACAAATGCTCCTACTGCATAATCCCGACCGCAAGAGGAAGAGTCAGATCAAAGAAGCCGTGTGAGATAATAGCCGAGATAAACAAGCTTTACGAAAACGGATGCCGCGAGGTAGTCCTCACGGGCATTGAGACGGATGCATACGGCCTCGATCTTGACGGCTACAGATTACAGGAGCTTACTGCGGATATCTGCGAGAAAACGAAGATGCCGAGAATACGCTTCGGATCTCTCGACCCGTCTCTCTTCACGGAGGACTTCGTTGAAAATGTGTGCAAGAATCCCCGTGTTCTTCCCCACTACCATATATCTCTGCAAAGCGGATCATCCTCGACCCTTGCCGCAATGAGAAGAAGATACAACGCAGATATGGCACACCGTGCGCTTGAAAGAATACGCGGTGCAAGACCGGACACAATGTTCAGCGCGGACGTAATAGTCGGATTTCCCGGAGAGAGCGACGAAAGCTTCAATGAAACGCTCGAATTCATAAGAAATGAGCGTTTTATCACCCTTCACGTGTTCCAATACTCAAAAAGAGCCGGTACCGAGGCGGCGGCAAGAAAGGATCAGGTAGATCCTGCCGTAAAGAAGATGCGCTCTGAAATGCTTATAAACGAGCAAAAAAAAATACGCAAGCAGATACTCTCCTCGTTTTCTCAAAAGCCCCTGCCCCTTCTCTTAGAGCGCACCGAAATAGACGCCGATGGAAGAATGACCGCTCAGGGACATACCGATTGCTTCATACAAATGAAGGCAGAGCTTCGCTCGGAACATAAAAGAAGCGATGTTATTACAGTTACCGTCACAGATCACGACGGCGACACGCTGTATGGCTACGAAACCAATTGACGTAAGGAAAGCTTATAATGGAAAATATGTATAACGAAAGACCGCTCAAGGTCGGCTTCATAGAGGGATTTTCAAAGCTCACGCGAAAGCAGCTTGATGAAATACGGCTCGATCTCGGGCTCGTAATGAGTACGACACAGCTTGAGCGCATCGCAAAGGAATATCCGAAGAAAGCAAACAAAATGACGACGGATGCACTGTATATGGCAGACAGATTGCTAAGCACTGTATCAAACGCGGAGCCGATATACAGTATAGACGAGCTTACCTCCGATTCAAGCGAGCTTTGCGAGGCTTTTGCCGACGTTATGCAAAAGCGTGCGGCTCTCGGCTTTGGCGGAAACGTAACGCTTGATACGGTAGCGGACGTATATAAAAATTATCTTATCGCGGCAGGCTACGACCGAAAGGATCGTCACCCGAATGCTGTAATTCTTGAAAGCACGGCATCCGGTATTCCGGGCCTCCACTGCAAATACCTGCGCAACTCCGCATTCGGAACCGACAAAGCAGACTATTTTATATCTGAAGACTCAACCGATTACGCCTTTAACACTTCAAAGGACCGTATCGGTACTCCCAACAGTGCAGAGCGCTTCGACGTGCTTCTCGTAAGGCTTCCGGAAGGACCGCTTTCGTTTGAAGGACTCGCAAGCATCATCCACCGTAATGCTCATATGTCTGCAGATGTAAGATATTGCGCTCCTATAGGAGACTGCGGGCTCTTATATGCCATTTCGGGTCTGAAGGTCGGCTTCAATCTGAATATGGATGTCATATCAAGCTTTGTCGGCAGACCGATACGCCCGTACGAGCTTGCTTCCCCTATGAATGCAGCTGTGCTTATAGCTACCAATAAGGTAGCGAAGCTTATCGCACAGACCCTCGTAGACTTTTCGTTTGACGTGCGATACGTGGGAAGCTCCTCTCAAAGGAGCGGAGAGATCACCGTTTCTTATCTGAATGCCACCCATACGGTGTACACAAATCAGATACTTTCAATGATCCCCATAAGGGTCGCCCACCCGAGGATAACAGACGTCTGCTCGGATAATGCATTCTTCGATATAAGAAGAAGCAAAGCGGGAATATCCGCTCTCACCTTCTCCCATCTCACTTTTTCGGAGACGTATACGTACGCATCCGATGAGATATCAAGCATAAAGGAGACGTCTCCCGAAAAAGAAATATTCGCATTTTTCGTGCTTCCCTTCATCGTAACCGACGATAAGCTTTCTCTCTCCCCTGTCATTCCCGAGCTTCTCGGAATATACAAGGCTCTCGCAGAAAGCGGCATTCCGCTTGTAAAAGCTCATTTTGTACCCTCAAATACGGAGAAAAACGCTTCCCTCTTCCTGATAGAGAAGTAAAATCCAATTTTAATTATTAACAAATTGAAAACATTGCGATTTACGTATTGATTTTCTTTCTGAGTTATGGTATAATATTCGCTGTTAAGTTGATGTTTTATGATATTCATCCGCCCAAAAGGTATTTAAGGAGGTGTGTAATATGGCTAAATGCAGTGTTTGTGGAAAGGGAGTTGTATTCGGACATTCGGTTTCTCACTCCAACCGCAAGACAAACAGAACCTGGAAGCCCAACATTCGTAAGGTTAAAGTGCTTGAGAACGGTACTCCCAAAACAATTTGCTTGTGCTCTCGTTGCCTTCGTACGTTGAAAAAGGCTGACCGCGCATAAGCTGGTACTGTAAAAGCATCGTTAGAAAAACGATGCTTTTTTCTTATTTAGGAGCTTGTATGAGGGAAAAGAAAAATATAGCCTTAATAGGCGCTTCGGGAAAAGGAAGCATAGAGAATGCCTTGACTGCTCTCGGCTTCACCGTATTTGTATTACCCGAAAATAAAAGAATCGAGTCCTCCATATCCGGACACGCCGATCTTTCGCTTTTTTTGTACGAAAAGAATGCATTTGTGTCGGAGGACTACTATAGGGAAAACGCAGACCTGCTCGATAACATAGCCAAGAAAGGCGATCTTCATATAATTCCCTGCACCGCGTCTCCTCATTCTCCGTATCCGCACGACGTACCCTACTGCATACTTCAAGCAGACGAAAAAAGCGTAATATCAAATCAAAGGTACATCGCGCCGCAAATAGCAGACTTTCTGAATTCCGCATCCGTCAAAATAATAAGCACGCCTCAAGGCTATGCGAAATGTACGGCTCTCGCATTTCACGGCAGGATAATCAGCGCGGACAGATCCATTTTGAAGGCGGCATCTTCGCAGGGCTTTACCACGCTTGAAATTCTCTCCGGAGGAATTGATCTTCCCGGCTATGATTACGGGTTTATCGGAGGAGCTTCGGGCTTTGACGGCAAAAATATTTACTTCTGCGGCGATATTTCAATCCACCCCAATGCATACGAAATAGATCAATTTATAAGAAATGCAGGATACAGTGTAGTATCCCTTACAAGCGGACGTCTTACCGACATTGGAAGCATATTCTTCATATGATATCAAACAGCAAAGGAAGACAATCATGGAAAGCATAAATAAAACCAACGTCTGTCTCTTTCAGGCACACAGAGGCGTATCCTCGGACAGACCCGAAAACACGATGTGTGCATACAAAGAAGCAGTAATGCAGGGATATGATATAATAGAGCTTGATCCCAAATTCACGGGCGATAACGTTTGCGTTATTTTACATGATAATTCTCTCAACAGAACGGCAAGAGATAAAAACGGACTTCCTCCAAAAAAAGAACAGCTTCTCATATCAGATATTACCTATGCAGAGGCCTGCGAATACGAGTATGGAGGATGGTTTGATCCCGCATATAAGGGCGAAGCACTACCCACCCTTGCCGACGCCCTTGCTTTTTCAAAATCCGAAAAGATCCCCCTCAAGTTTGATAACGTTGTCCAAAGCTTTTCAGACGAGCAATTAAATATGTTCTTTGACGAGATAGAAAAGCAGGACTGCCTCTCGCTCGTCGGCTTCTCCGCATCCAAGTTGGATTATGCCGAAAGGGTGCTTGACAGATTTCCAAATGCAACTATCCACTTTGACGGTCTCTGGAACGAGGAGGCAAAGGCAAGGCTCTGTTCAAGAGTGCCTAAGGAAAGACTGTTCGTTTGGGTAAGGTACGATAACAAAGCAACCTCATGGAACAAATTTCCGCCCGCAAGCGAGAAATATTGTGCGAGCATCAAGCAACACGCAAAACTCGGTATATGGCTCATCTCCGAAAAAGAGGAGCTTGTGGAAGCGGTAATAAGGTTCCACGCAGACGTAATAGAAACAAACGGAAAACTGAAGCCCGTAACGTCATTCTAAAAAAACACCGTCGCAAAAAAAGCGGCGGTGTTTTTCTTTTTCAGGTGTCACACGAAACTGCTGCATCGTACAGTGCATCGTTTAGGGACATCGGTGTCGTATCGCTCAATACGATATCCTGATACAACTCTATCGCAACCTCTATCGTTTCGGCAAAGAACGCGGCTATCGAGTTACCGCTCCCGTACGATACCGAGACAAGATAAAACTGCGATCCTCCTACCGTGATGG
>JAZSLE010000180.1:0-11221 GCA_045535215.1 Eubacteriales bacterium | reverse complement strand
GTCTTAACGTTTTCGATGCCGTGCTTCTCGAAGAATGCCTTTGCCTTGCCGGGAACGATGTCTGCACCTGCAACTATCTCAACGTCGGGTTGGTTGAGATAAGCGTTAATGTGTGAATCAGCTATCCATCCGCATCCGATTATACCGACGCGAAGCTTTTTTGCGGTGTCGATCTTTGTCTCTACCTTAGCCTCAAAAGTGTTGAGGCCTTCCATTGACTTATCTGCCATTTTAATTTACCTCCGTAAATGTAATTACTTGTTTATTGTCTTAATGTATTCGATGCTCTTCTTGATAGACTCCATGGGAGTGAGACCCATAGTAGCGCTGTCCTGCTCAACAACTACCCACTCGCTTCCTGCTTCCTTAGCAGCCTCGAGAATTGCGGGGAAGTTCTGTACGCCGAGTCCTACGGGACGGAACTCGAATCCGCTGGGACGCTTGGGAGCCTTCTTGTCTATACCGATGAGCTCGTACATATCGTCGGATTTTTCACCAACGAAGTCCTTAAGGTGAACAACGGGAGCTCTGCCGGAATACTTCTTGATGTAATCAGCGGGGACCTCGCCGCCAACGTTTACCCAACAGGTATCAAGCTCTGTCTGGAGAAGGTCTGCGGGGATGGTATCGTAAAGCACGTCGAGAGCGTACTTGCCGTCGATTTTCATGAATTCAAAGTCATGGTTGTGGTAAAGCATCTGAAGACCGAGTGCCTTCGCTGCCTTACAGATATTACGAATGAATTCTACTACGTATTCAAAATTGGGGTGATCGGGTCTGTGCTCGTTTACGAGATAAGGAACTACAACGTACTTGCATCCGATCTCGGCATACTGAGAAAGAACACCTACGGGATCCTTGAGCATATCAACAAACGGAACGTGAGCGGATATCGGAACGAGACCGATCTCTTCGCACATTGCCTTTATTTCAGCGGGAGAATTTCCGTAAAGACCGGCGAATTCAACGCCGTCGTATCCCATTTCTTTGATTTGTGTGAGGGTTGAGCGCAGATCAGCGGCCGCGTCGTTGCGGACCGAATAAACCTGTACAGCTACCGGGAAAGCCATTGGCAATTACCTCCGAAAATATAATAGTGTTAGGCGGTAGAGATAATCAACCGCTACCATTTTAAATTATAAAACAAAATATGTCTTATTACAAGTCATTATGCGCTGAATAGCAGACAAATGTTGTTATATTGCCCATGATTGTGCAAGTTGACGAAAATATCGTCAAAATGCACTTGCGCTCAATCGAGCCTTGGGCGTACCCGCGCGGAAAAATATTGACAAAATCGTTTTTATATGATAAAATAAACGTATACATCAGTAAGACAACCTTGTGTTTTAAACGGTCTGTGGAAAAGCCCGATCGGGCGGAAAGGATCATTGATTTATATTTTATGAGCTCTTCAAATAACAAAAAAAATTCAAAAAATGCGTTTCTGCTGCTTAGTTCAGCGGTGACGGCGGTTGGAGGGGTAGTACTCTGGATGCTCGGAAATCCGACAGAGTATACGCCGATGAATATGTCGGCTTTGTTCCTCCTGATGATAGCGTTTTTGCTGGCTGCGAACACGCTTTTGCCGATGTTGTATAAACTTTTGGGCAGATTGACTGAAAAAGAGGGGATAAAGCGGGTTCCGACGGCGATACTCGGTGGTATACTTAAGGCAAAAAGTATCATTTCGCTTGTAGTGAGCATTGTGATCATCGCGGTCTACGGATACATCATATCCCTCCACGCGTTCTACGTTGCTCCGAAGATAACGGTAAGCTACCTGCACCTCTTCGCATTCGTTATGGCGTTCATCGTTTCCATGGTAATGTCGAAGGTGTCGAAGCATTACGTTGAGGATGCAAACGCAAGTGCGACTATTTCGTCAATATTTGCTTTTTTAAAAGTCGACTTTCTGCTTCTGTCGGTGTGCTGTGCGTTGAACGTTACTGCCGTCGCGGATGTGAATACCTACGCAAGAATAGGTGAGGGGATCCTCATAGTGTATGCGGTGCTTTTCCTTCTCATCTCCTTGATAAAGTCGCTTATAAAGAAGGATTTGACCGAGTCTCCGAGACTCGTGATCCCGTCTCCCGTAAGCAAGGAAAACTCGGAGGACGATCTTATATCCTACCTTGAGCAGAGCACCGGACTCACCCTCCGATCGCTCTTCAGCATCAAATACGCCGGAAGCATTTTGCCGGGAGCGATCCTCGTTTGCGCACTGCTGATATGGCTCTCTACCTGCATTGTACAGATAGACGCGTACGAAAAGGGCGCGCACTATCGGCTTGGCAGACTCGATGGCGTGCTTGAACCGGGTATTCACCTTACGCTTCCTTATCCCTTCGATAAGGTTGACGTTTACAATACCGAGACGATAAGAGAAACAGTGGTTGGCTACGACAGTAATTCGGGCGGCAACATTCTCTGGACACAGTCACACGGCGGTACTGAGTATAAGCTTTTGATAGGAGACGGCTACGAGCTCGTTTCGGTAAATATAAGAGTGCAGTACAAGATAGACGACCTCTACGAATACGTAACGGTCGCATCCGAGGCTGATAAGATACTGAACGCACAAGCGTATTCGGTAATAACAGCGCTTACGGTCGAAAGCGACCTCGATACGATAATATCGCTTGACAGAGCGCAGCTCTCCGAGACGATAGAAAAAGAAATAAACGGATACTTCGATAAAAATCCTTGCGGAGTCGCAGTGCTTGACGTCATAATAGAGAGCATACATCCTCCCGTTGAGGTGGCCGACATCTACCAGCAGATGATAAGCGCGGAAATAGAGGCGCAGGCGAAGATAGTTGAGGCGCAGGGTATGGCGGGCTCAAACATAGCGTATGCGGAGACGGCGAAAATAGCATCCGTTAAGCAGGCACTTGCCGATCAGTACGAGAGAGTAGGGGCGGCTAAGGCCAGCGTCGCAGAATTTATGGGAATGATCCAGGCGTATGAGGAATACCCGGACGAGTTCAAATATTATAAATATATGGACGCTTTGAGAAACGTATTCTCAAATCAGAGACTCTACATTCTCGGCGAGGGCGTGGACGAAAGATACATATATTTCGGCTCTGACGTCCTGATATACAATTGATCGGTTAAAGGCACATGTGAATTGAAAGGAATTCGTACAAGATGAAGAAACACGGTATAATAAAATGGATAGTGGCAGGAGTACTTCTTGTCGTCTTCGCGTTCTTCGGCTTTACCGCTGAGCTTCGCGAGGGAGAATACGCAGTAATAACAAGACTCGGAGCGGTACGCTCCGAGCTTACCGAGGCAGGACTTTATTTTAAGCTCCCCTGGCCGTTTGAAAACGTCGTTAAGTACGACGCGAGAAATCAGTACGTTGAGACGTCTTATCTCGAGACGCTCACAAAGGACAAGAGAAACGTTATATTCCAGTCCTTTGCGGTGTGGAACGTTGAGGACCCGCTTAAGTATCATACGAGCGTAGGAAGCAGCGAGCTTGCCGCAAAATACGTAAATGACCTCATCATAAACGCTACAAACAGCGTAATGGGAAATTATCAGCTTTCCAACCTTGTTTCCACGAATAAGGAAACGCTCATGATAGACGACATCGAGAAGAACATATACGATCGTGCAAGCGAGCATGCTCTCCTCCAATACGGAATAAAGATAAGCGAGATCAACGTAATGAGACTCTCGCTCCCCGAAAACAACCTTAAGAGCGTTTTCGAGCAGATGAGCAAGGACAGACAGGCGGCAATAGACCTTATAACCTCCGACGGTCAGCTTAAGGCGTCCGAAATAATGTACGCCGCAGAGGAAGAGGCGGCAAGAATAATGGCAGAGGGCGTCGCAATGGCGGCTGACATAAACGCCGAGACCGAGAAGCAGGTCGCAAAGATATATTCCGAGGCGCAGGCGGCAAACGTAAGCCTTTATCAGTTCCTCACACAGCTTGATACGCTTGTAAACTCTGTAAACAACAACACCACTCTCATAGTCAAAAAGGACGAGTTCCCGTTTGATATGATAGGTAAGCTTCCCGACGACCTGCTCAAGAAGGTTGCGGTGGAGTCCGCAAGGAACGATGCAATAGATAATGCAGCCGATCCGAGTATAAGTGACGGAGAGTAAGATATGAAGCAGGATAAGAAAGAAAACGGCACGTCCTTTGTTGCCGACCTTATGACGAGTGCGGTCAAGTACTTCAAATGGCTCGTGCTTATAATCATAGTCGGTATTGCGGTGAGCGGAATACGCACCGTCGAGCAGGGCAACGTTGCTATAGTGCTGAGATTCGGAAAGCTTTGCGGAGAGACCCGCGAGGAGCAGGTGCATCAGCCGGGATTACTGTTCGCGTTTCCGTACATAATAGACGAGGTAATAACCGTACCTACGGGAAAGGTCTTTGAGCTTACCGTGGATACTCATTATACCGCAGGCGAGATGAGTCCCGACGTAACCGAAAACGGGTATTGCATAACGGGTGATAACAATATCGCCGTAATATCCGCATCCCTCAAATACAGAATAAGCGACCCCGTAAGCTATGCCCTTTACACAAAGGATATGGATTCAACCGTGCGCGGAACAGTCAGCGCATGTATAGCGGAGAAAACGCTGTCCATGACGATAGACTCGCTTCTTACCGACGGTAAGGACGAATTCGTAAGCGATGTCCTCCAAAGATCGCAGAGCATATTGGATAAGCTTGAATGCGGAGTTACCATCACCAACTTCGAGCTTAACACCGTCGCACCTCCCATGGAGGTCAAGGAAATGTTCGATAACGTTACCGCGGCAACGATAGAAGCGCAGACTCTTCTTGCCGAGGCAGAGCAATTCAAGGCGACTCTCATTCCTCAAGCAAAGAGTGAGGCATCCCTCATAATATCTAACGCCGAGATAAGCCGGAGCACGCTTATAAGTGAGGCAAAGCAGAAAATGGCTGAGTTCTACGGTCTTCTTGACGAGTATAAGCTCACGCCCGAGATCGTAATGATACGAGTATATAACCAAAAGATGATAGAGATATACGATGCCATAGGAACAAAGTACTTTATCGACGAAAATACACCCCACATCTTTATAAAATAACGGAAAGGAGGAAGTATGGAGAACATAAACAATATGGGCAAAAAGTCGCTTGAGGATCTCTCGAAGGATAGCCTGAGCGGCAGCGACAAAAGAAAGATAGAACATGAGATAATATCCGCATTCGCCGCACTTGTTACTCTCGCGGCGGGCTTGATATACGAAAGACTGTTTCCCTCGAAAGCATCTATAGCCGCTATGATATATATTCTCGGTATCCTTATAGAGGGCGTGCCGATAATGGTTACTGCCATTCGCGGATTCATATCAAGAAATATGGGCAACGCGATGGAGATACTCGTTGCAATAGCAATAATCGCTTGCTTCTTCGACAGACAGTTCGTTCTTGCCATACTTATCCCCGTTATACTGAACGTCGTACACTTCTTTGAAGAGAGAAGCATAATGGGAGGAAGAGACGTTATAGACGGACTCAAAAAAATGCAGTCGGATACCGCAGTAGTCGTAGATACCGTAACGGGCGTGGAAACGACTGTGGACGCGAAGGAGCTCAAATGCGGTCAGCACGTCGTTATCCGTCCCGGATGCGCCATCCCCGCAGACGGTACCGTCATCAGCGGTGAGTCCAACATAGATCAGAAGTCTCTTACCGGTGAGCCTGCACCCGCACCCGTATTCAAGGGTGATAAGGTGTACGCGGGAACATATAACATCGACGGTGTTATAACGGTAGTGATAGAAAAGGAGTATAACGATACCTCCTTCTCCAAAATACTCTCTCTCCTTGAGGAGAGCGAGGGAATACAGCTCCCCGAAGCAAGAATAATAGACAAATTCATGTACTATTATATACCGCTCGTCCTTGCAATAGCGGGCGCGGTCGCACTTGCCACAAACGACGTTTCAAAGGCAATATCTATCCTCGTCGTGTCCTGCCCCTGCGGTCATATGCTCGTATCGTCCGCACCCATGATAGCGGCACTCGCGGTCACCACCAAAAGAGGAATATTGATAAAGAATTCAAAATTCATCGAGCAGCTTTGCGAGGTCGATACCGTAGTATTCGATAAGACGGGTACGGTTACCGTCGGAAGCATGAACGTAGGAAGAGCAGAAAGCCGAGACGGTAACGAGGAAAGGCTCATATCCCTTTGCGCGTCCCTGTCCTGCGCGTCGCTCCATCCTGCGTCAAAGGCCGTAACCGCTCTCGCAAACAAAAACGGCATCCCGTTCTCGCCCGCAGAAAACGTAAAGGAAACGATAGGTAAGGGCGTGTCAGGAGAGCTTGACGGAAGGAAGATAGCATTCGGATCTCTTGCGTGGATGACCGAAATGAATTGTAAGGGTGCAGACGACTACGCCAACGATGTAAGTGACTCGCACGGCCCCGTGAATTATCTCTCTGTCGACGGTGAGATATTCGGACGCGTCCTCTTTGAAGACAGCATCCGTCCGGAAGCAAAGGAGAGCATAGATACTCTCAAGAGTATGGGCGTTACGAAGACGGTCATTCTTACCGGCGATAAAAGCATCGCTGCGGAGCATATATCCGAAAAGGCGGGGATCGACGAGACCTATACCGGCCTTATGCCAGTAGATAAGCTTGAAAAGGTAAAGGCACTGAAGGAAAACGGAAAGGTAATAGTTGTTGGAGACGGTATAAACGATGCACTTGCCCTTAAGGAAGCGGACGTCGGAATAGCAATGGGTGCTATGGGCTCAGATACCGCTATACAAAGCGCGGACATAGCCCTTATGAACAACAACCTTATAAACATTCCCTTCGCAGTAAAAGTCGCAAGGAAGACGAGAGGCCTTATGTATCAGAATATAGCAATAGCCTTCTCGATATCCTTCGTTATGATAGCCCTTTCCGCGTTTGGTGTTATAAGCGCCCTCGCAGGTGCATTCCTGCACAATATCGGAGCCTTCGTCGTGCTCTTCAACAGCGCAAGACTCATGAAAATGAAATAATATGCAATAAAAACACGGCATTCCATATTTCGGGATGCCGTATTTTTATAAAAATAACACTTTCGGTGATGAAGATCAAATAAGAAGAAGGCTGCTCCGAATAATGCGTAAATAAAGCAAGACCGCGGTCTTGTTTATTTTTTCTTTGATAGACGCACGTATATCTTTGCGATGAGCTCGAATACAAGAACGGGCAGAGCAAAGGCCACAACGAGTAAAAGATGATCTGCAGACAGAGGAACTGTCCTCATTATATCCGATCCGACGTATATGAAGACCGTTTGAACGCCGACGACAAGCGCGATCATTGCGATAAACGTCGGGTTTTTTGATATTCCCGCAAGGAGATTCAACCGCTCGCTCCTTGAATTGAAGCAGTTGAGTGCGCCCGCGAATATCAGAAGCGCAAAGAACGCCGTAAGGTGATATACCGAGCCCTCTTCGGTGCCGAGTATCGCGTGTACCGCCTTCGATTTCAAGAAGAAAACGCAAAGCAGAGAGGTGAATATGCTGAGCCTTGCCACCTTCTTTACTGTTTGTGAATCGAGAACAGGCTCGTCGCGTCTCTTCGGCTTTTCGCTCAGAATGCGCCTTTCTGCGTGCTCTCCCGCAAACGCGAGACCGCCAAGAGTATCCATAACGATGTTTATCCATAGCATCTGCACGACCGTCACGGGAGTGTCTATTCCGATAAACGGACCGATCATAGACACCGCCGTTGCCGTGAAATTCATAATAAGCTGAAGAGTGATAAACTTTCGTATGCTTTTGAATATGTTCCTTCCGTGCATTACAGCGTTTACGACGGACGAAAGTCGGTTGTCAAGTATGATTATATCCGCCGCATCCTTTGATACGTCAGTGCCGCATCCGAGTGCAAATCCGCAGTCCGCACTCTTCAGCGCAGGCGCATCGTTCAAGCCGTCTCCCGTCATTCCGCAGGTCAAATTAAGCTCGCGGGCAAGCTTTACAAGCCTCGTTTTGTGCTCGGGAAGAGCTCGATATACTACCGCAAGACGGGGTAACGCCTCCGAAAGCTCACTGTCGCTTAACATATCAAGATCCCTTCCCGAAAGAGACAGATCGTTTAAAGGGGTTAGTATCCTGCAATCCGACGCTATGCGTTCTGCGGTGAGTTTTCCGTCTCCCGTCACCATCACAACGTGGATGCCCGCCCCCTTAAGATCGGCTACAGCACCCTGCGCGTCCTTTCGGAGCGGATCTCTCATCGCCACAGCACAGACGATGCAATACTGTCCTTTGTACGACGTCGCGCACACTATTACTCTCTCCCCCTCGGCAGAGTAACGACGTATGCTCTCCTCAAACACCGCCTTGTTGATAGCACAGATATCACCGTCCTCTCCGAGCGCGTATTTTGCGCTTTTCATGATGATCTCGGGTGCACCCTTTATGAGCATTATTTCCTTCCCGTTGCAAAGGACGATTGCCGATGCACACTTTTTCACACTGTCAAATCGATCGTATACGACTCGTTTAGCGGTTTGCTTCCACATATCCGCCCCGCAGAACTCGATAAGCGCGCGGTCTGCGGCGTTTACGGTGTGGAAGCGCACGCCCGAGCTTTCGCTCACGTCCGACGTGTATCTTGAGCAGAGCGATAGCATTGTGTATACGCTTTTTGATGCCTCCGTCAGCCTTTTTGCCGACTTGAATTCACCGAACGAGGTTATTATACGGGATACCTGCGGCCTTCCGCAGGTAAGCGTTCCGGTTTTGTCGGTAAAGAGAAGATTCATGCATCCCGCCGCCTCTATTCCGGGCGCGTGCCTCACGAGAACGTTATCGCGGGACATCTTTTTCGCGTTTCGCGACAGCACTACCGCGATCATCATCGGCAGTCCCTCGGGCACCGCCATAACTATTACGGTCAGAGCAAGCGTGAATGCCGATATGAGAGAGGATATTACGAAGGGCAGGTCGTGAAGCCTTGAGAGAATAAGCGGATAATGGAATCCGCTGTCCGCGATGAATTTGTTGAAAAGAAACGCAAGGGCAATAAGTACGGACGCGACGTATCCTATCCGGCTTATCTGCTTTGCAAGCTCGGACAAGCGCTCCTTGAGCGGACTTGCGTCGTCCTCCTCGGATAGCGAGTCGGATATCATACCGAGCCTGCTTTTTGCACCGACCGAGCATACAAGCGCGGTGCATTGTCCCGCGCTTACGTGGCATCCGTTGAATATCGCGTGCTCCATATCCGGCGTCAGATCAAAGACGGGCGCACCTTCGCCACTCTTTTCTTCGAGCGAGAAAAACGCAGAAAGCATATCACTGACGCGGGATAAAGCGCCCGTGCTTGCTCTTTTCTCTATCTCCTCACTCTCTCCCGTAAGTGAAGACTGGTCCACCCTCAGTTCACCGTCGATGATTACGCAATCGGCAGGAATGCGCTCGCCCGCAGACAGCTCTATCACGTCCCCGACGAGGATCTCCTCCGTGCTGCCCACCGTTACCTCTCCGCCTCTTATTATGCGATACTCACCTCCGACGTCCTTGCTGAGTCTTCTGTAGGCTGAGTCGCGTTTGTATTCGGATATCGTTGATATGAGCGTTGCGCAAACTACCGAAAGCGCGATGCCCGCACCCTCGTGCCATGTCTTGCCTTTTATCATAAAAATAATGTTAAGTGCAAGCGCGAAAAGGAGTATCTTTATTACCGGGTCTCCGAGATTCTTCAGAAATATCCCGAAAAAGCGGGTCCTTTTCCCGACGGACAAAAGATTTTTGCCGAACGCCGCCTCCGAGCGTCGTGCGTCGCCTTCACTGTTTATAAAAGATACCGTTCTGTTTTTCTTTTTTGATCTTACGTCTTGCATAAGCACCTCTGAAAAAATGCAATTTCCTTGAAATTATATTTGAGAGAGTGCAGTATTATGACCTCCCGATCAGATAAGAGAATATTTTCTGAGCGTGTCTACTATCAAGCGTTTTGCCTCCTCGTCGGGCGGACAAAGCGGAAGACGCATACGATCAGAGCAAAGCCCCATACGGTACAGCGCGTGCTTTATCGGTATCGGATTTACTCTGCAAAACAGGGTGGATATCAATGATGAAAGACGAAGCTGAATATCCAATGCATCGGTATATCTTCCGTCTCTTGCCGCACCGTACATGTCCGAAAGATCGCGAGGGACGATATTCGCCGCCACCGATATGCCGCCCTTACATCCGCAGGCAAGCATCGGAAAGAGAATATCGTCGTTTCCGCAATATACGTCAAGCCGGCTTCCAAGCTCGGATATGAGCCGCAATGTCGACGAAACGTCCCCCGAGGCATCCTTTACCCCCACTATCCTCTTGTGATAGGAAAGCTCTCTATACACCTCAAACGGAATGCTTACCGATGTTCTTGGAGGAACGTTGTAGAGTATCATCGGTCTCGTGGCGACGTCCGCTATCTCGCAAAACGACCGCATCAGCCCCTCCGCGGTTGCCCGATTGTAGTACGGCGTTACCGTCAGAAGAGCATCACAGCCCGCCTCGCAGCATGCGTCGGTAAGCTCCTTTGCGTGCGATGTGCAGTTGCTTCCGTTTCCCGCAATTACGGGAACGCGTCCTCGCACCTGCTCTACCGTGTATCGCACGAGCTCGAAATGCTCGTTATCCGAGAGAGTTGCCGCTTCACCCGTCGTTCTGCACACCGTAACCGACGAGCAACCACCGTCAAGCACTCGCTCGAGAATGACGGAATATGCCTCGTAGTCTATCCTCCCGTCTCTATCGAACGGTGTGACTATCGCGCAGGAAATACCCTCAAAAACTGAATTCTTTTTCATTGTCCTATCCTCCGTGAAATATTAAGTAACCTTCAAATACCCGAAAAATGAGTACCCGAAGTAAAAAAATTAGAAATAATAAAGAAATACGGTTGAAAAAATGAAACGTTTGTTATATAATATTAGTATAACTTTATGATATCGTGCCGTAATACGAGTATATGCAAGCATTGAAAAAATCTCTACGGCTATCCATTCGGAGGAAATATGACCGACACGAAAAACGGAACCGTTACCGTAAAAAACGAAATGACAAAGACCGAGCTTATGACAGCGGACTTCGATTACCATCTTCCCGAGGAGAGAATAGCGCAGACTCCTCTTTATCCGCGCGATTCTTCAAGGCTTATGGTAATAAACAGAACAACGGGTGAAATAGAGCATAAACACTTTTATGATAT
>JAZSLE010000170.1:0-5720 GCA_045535215.1 Eubacteriales bacterium | reverse complement strand
CAAGGATGGCAAGATTGTAGATCCTATTGAGCTTACAAAGATCATCAACGGATAAAAATTAATCTATATAGAATAAACGCAAAGCCGCCCGATACGGGGCGGTTTTGTTTTTATTTTATATAAATAAGTTAAGAAATATTTTTTATAGAGACAGCGGAAGGTACAGTATATATTGAGGCACGTGCGGTCACCCGTCAACATACGCCGCGCACCTTACTTAATTTCTATCCGCCTCACTTCCTCCTCCCCCATCCTACTCCATTTTTACACAAAAATCATTCGTGATTTTTGTCTATTTTTTTGTCCTCCCTATCCCCTCAAAATCACTCGTTTTCTTGACTTTTCAGAGCATTTGTGATATAATGATTTCGTATATATTTATATAATAATGAAATAAATATATCATCCGTCTTTTCAAAGAAAGTCTTTTTAATACTTCCGCCCGACTCCGTCGGTCATTTAATATTTTTTTATAAAGCTCGTGCCGCCTCACGTCGGCAGAATGGAGAATATAATGGATTCAACAGGCGATCTCTCTGCTATATGGCAGATAATTCTAAACAATATCAGAGATGAAAAAACCATGCCTATCACTGCTATCGATCTGTGGTTCGGTAAGCTGCAGATGGTTTCTCTCTCAACAGATAAGGTCGTTTTCGCCGCTGACAGCGAAATGAAAAAAACTATCATCCTCGACAAATATACGACCTTCCTATCTGAGCACGTCGCAGATGTCATCGGATTTCCTCCGAAGGTCGAGCTCGTAGTGGATAAATCCCTCGCAGGTATTCCTCTTAACGAAAACGGTATTCGCTCTCCCATGGAACTAATGCGAAGCTTGAAAGAAGCTCACGATGAGGAAGTACGCGAGGCTGAGTCTTTTACATACAACGACGATGACGATTATAACGACTTCTCTGAGGCTAATATATCCGAATACGAGGAGATACTCCTTACGGAACACCTTGCAAATGATCCCACGACGAGCCGCACCACCTCGGAAAGAAGACTCCAGTTCAATCCGGACTATACCTTTGAAAACTTTATCGTCGGTTCGTCTAATAAACTCGCTCACGCCGGAGCTAAGGTCGTCGCGGAAAATCCCGGTAAGAAATACAACCCGCTTTTCTTCTACGGAAACAGCGGTATCGGTAAAACTCACCTTATGTATGCTATAGCAAACGAGGTCCTTGAAAAAAATCCCTCAATGAACGTCATCTGCGTCAAGGGTGAGGACTTCATGAATCAGCTTATTGATGCTATCCGTATGAAAAAAACGTACGAGTTCCGCGAGAAATACCGTAACGCAGATATGCTCCTCATTGACGATATCCAATCGATCGCCGGCAGGGAATCAACTCAGCTTGAATTCTTCCATACATTCGACGCTCTTTATGAGGATCATAAACAGATCATCATTACCTCCGATAAGCCCCCTCACGAAATGGTAACTCTCGAGGAAAGAATACGCAGCCGCTTTGAAAGCGGACTCGTCGTCGACATACAGCCGCCGGATTTCGAGCTGAGACTCGCTATTCTGCAGAATAAAGCTACAAAAAATAACCTCGTCATCCCGCTTGACGTGCTCACCTTCCTCGCAGAAAAGCTTCAGTCGAGCATCAGACAGTTAGAGGGCGTTATGAAAAAACTCGGCGCTAATCACTTCCTCTCGGGTATGCCTATCACCATAGAAATGGTAAAGTCATCCCTCCCCGAATTTATCAGGGAAAACGAGAGCGCGGGCGATATCGTAAAAAACATCGTCGAGTGCGTAGCCAAGAGGTTCAAAACCACCCCCGAGGAGATATACGGAAGAAAGCGTACCAAGGAAATAAAAACCGCACGTAACGTCGCTATGAGGATAATCAGAGACATGACCTCTCTCTCCCTTCCCAATATCGGAGCCCTTATGGGAGACCGCGATTACAGCACCGTTCACTCCAATCTTCAGGCGATAGACAAGCAGATAACGTGCGACCCGGTGCTTGAGTCCGAGATAGCCGAGATCATCAAGGAAATTAAGCGTATCTGAGCCGGGCGCGGAATTTTCTTCGTGATTTCAAGAGAAAATGTGGAAAAGCTTAACTACGGGACAGTTTTGCACAGGTTTTCAATATACTGTGGAAAACCCTGTTGAAAACTTATTCAAAACACGGGTAAAACCCATTAAAACTCCGTTTTTTGAACTTATTCATGCTAAACCTGCCCTTGTTTTGGGGAATATTTCCCGCTTTTGAAAACTCTTTATCCTCTCGCCGTTGAAAACTGTGAAACATCATTTCATGCTATCGTATACGGCGTATTGTTGAAAAGTATTTTCAACTTGTAAAAGAACGAATTACGCACCTAATTGTTTTTTCGAAACAAACACCGCGTTTTTTGACGGAGAATATGTACTTTTCCCAATGTATCAACATATTTCAAATCAGTCAAAAAGGTACTTTTCAATGAAGATAGGCTCCGACAATTACCAGTAAATAAAGGCTTAATAAGGCAAAAAAACACTTTTCAACACTTTCCGCCTCCCCTACTTCTTCTATTACTATTTATATTATATATATTTATATATATATAAGCGCATAAGCGCAGAAAAGCGGCAGGCCGCATAAGGGGAGAGCAGATAATAAAATACAGAAAGGTAAATAAAAAAATGAAGGTTACTTTTAACAAAGCAGATCTCATCGCGGCAGTTGCTCCCGCTGCGGGAATTTCACAGATAAAGAATACTATCACGGCAATCGAAGGTCTTCTCTTTGAGTGTCCGCCCGACCCTAAGATGGGTGATTTCGACGGCGAGAGCGCTAATATGTGCCGTATCTCCGCCTTTGACCTTGAGAAGGGTCTCAGGACCTCTGTGGAATGTAAGATATTCCGCGAGGGTAAATACGTTATCTCCGGCAGCAAGATCTTACAGATCATCCGTGCGCTTCCCGACGGTGAGATAACAATAGATATAGACACCTCTCTCAGGGCAGTTATCACCGGCGGTAACTCCAGCTTCGAGATCGCAGTTTCCCCCGGAGAAGATTTTCCGAGTATGCCCATGTTTAAGGGAGACAGACGCTACAGTATTCCTCAGTATATGCTCCGCCGCATGATAAATGAAACGATATTCGCCGCTGCCGTAAACGACCAGCGTGCGGCTCTTAACGGCGAGCTTCTTAAGATTGAGGACGGAAAGATGACTATGGTAGCCTGCGACAGCAGCCGCCTCTCCTGCATCTGCTGTGACGCCTCAGACGAGCTTCCGCCTTGCGAGATAATAATCCCTGCCAAGTTCCTTTCCGAGCTCTCACGTATGCTTCGTGACAGCGAGGACGAGGTTACGATGATAATCGGTAACAAGCACATCATTTTCAAGATGGATCAGATATATTTCTTCTGCCGAATGATAGAGAGCAAGTATCTCGATTACAAGAGAGTAATACCCCGCAGCTTTGAGACCGTGGCTTACGTTGACCCGAGTGAGCTTCGCGGAGCAATAGAGAGAGCGTCCATTATCAGTGAAGACAAGCTCGGCGGAAACAGCAAGGCTCAGGTAAAGTTTGCTGTCGGCGGAAACAAGATAGACATATCAGCCGTATCTACAAGCGGAAGCATTTTTGAGACTGTAGGCGCGGCTATAACGGGCGAGGACGTAACGATAGGCTTTAACTGCCGTTATCTCTTTGACGCGCTCAGAGCGATACCTGACAGCGTACAGAGGCTCAGAATAGGCTTTAACGGAAGCTTTAACGGAGTATGTATTGAGCCTTCATACGGAACGAGCTTTATTGAAAGCGAGCTTAACACGGATGAAAACGTCCCTGAGGGAGAGGAAAAGCAGAATTTCCTTCACCTTGTAATGCCGAGAAGAAGATAAATTTTCCGTACATATATACGCACAGATAATATACAAGGTATTCTTTATATAAATAAAGAAACGAAAAGAAGTCAAATAATGCTTATACATATAGGAAACGGTTATCTTGTACGTCACTGTGACGTTATTGGGATATTTAATCTTGACGGAGACGTAACGGATGAGATAACGACGGAATTTTTGAAAAAAAGTGAAGATGAAGGAAGACTTGAATCAGCGGTGCTTGATCTTCCTCGAAGCTTTGTTCTTGAAGAAAAAGGCGGAGAAGAAAAAGTAATATTATCGCACATATCGTCTCTTTCTCTTGCAGGAAGAAAAAAAGGATTTTAAGTGGTTTTGGGGAGAGTTGGTTAATTTCTTTACTAAAAGGGAGAGTCTTTCGGCGCCTCGGATGGTTATTCAGACGCTAAACTTCAACGCGTACCTTCCTTAATCCCTATAGCAATACTCCAATGACCTCTCTGCAAGACTCCTGAAATGTAGCCACCGTAAGAAGATGTACGTGCATCTCTCACAAGACGATATCGCCCCGAATATGGCGATAATCGTACGTTTCAACCTGTAGCCGTGGCGGGGTGTAAGAGCCTGACGTGGGTTAAATAAAAGATTTCCCTTGCCTAAACTTATCGCCGCACGCTTGCCCTACACCCAACCTTGTATGGGACGACGTCGCGGGCATCCCGTTTGCGGCGGATGCAAACCGATCGCTATTTATATCCACCGCACCGGCGATACCAATCACCAAACATCATATCAATTCACATATTCATACTAAAAAAACAAAACATAAAGAAATTATACCCTAAATCATAGAAAGGAAGGAAACAGATGGCTGAAAATGAGATCATGACTCAGGATGTTCCTCAGCATAATGAAGGTGCGACATACGATGAAAGTCAAATACAGGTTCTTGAGGGACTTGAAGCAGTAAGAAAACGTCCCGGTATGTATATCGGTACTACCTCGGTAAGAGGTCTCCATCACCTTGTTTATGAGATCGTGGATAACTCTATAGATGAGGCTATGGCGGGACGCTGTAATGAGATCACCGTCGTGCTCTACCCCGACGGATCGGTTTCCGTTGAGGATAACGGTCACGGTGTACCCTCTGAGATGCATCACAAAATGAATAAATCCGCTATGGAGGTCGTTTTCTCCGTCCTTCACGCAGGAGGAAAATTCGGAGGCTCGGGATATAAGATCTCCGGAGGTCTCCACGGTGTCGGTGCATCCGTTGTTAACGCCCTTTCCGAATGGTTTGAGGTCGATAACGCATATAACGGTAAGAGATATACCATGCGCTTTGAAAGAGGTAAGACGACCCGTCCCTTTGAGTGTGTCGGTGACGCTGAGGGCAGACACGGACTTTTCGTCCGCTTTAAGCCCGACGGAGAAATTTTTACCGATACTACAGAGTTCGACGTGTCTATGCTTCTCACCCGTCTTCGCGAGCAGGCATTTCTTAACGCGGGTATCCGTATCATAATTAAGGATAAGAGAGAAAAGATCGAGTCTGACGACACATCAGCGCTTGATCCCGATATCGCACGTATGCTTGCCGCGGCGGAGGACTCAGTACCCGATGAGGTTGACCCCGAGGCTTCCCTTGATGTTCGTACAGCCGAGGAAAAGACCGTCTCCGAGCTCAAAGGCGAGGACGGAAGCGAATACCTTGAGGACGGCTACAAGGTCTACGACCTCATGTACGAGGGCGGTATCAAGAGCTTCGTTTCTCACCTCAACGCCGCAAAGCACGCAGGTCTTATCCACCAGAGCGTAATTTACATGAAGGCTACCAAGGGGGATATTACCGCCGAGATAGCAAAGTCGGAGGCCAAGCGGTCTTAGGAAGACAAGT
>JAZSLE010000131.1:0-3583 GCA_045535215.1 Eubacteriales bacterium | reverse complement strand
ACATCACTTGCCCGTGAGGGCAAACATCGTTCGGCGACCTGCTTTATCGCAGGTCGCCGTTCGTGTTCCTTTGTTTTTCATACAATGTTCCACGTGGAACATCGTCTTTTGTTCGTTCCACGTGGAACATTTTATATCAGCCGTGCGATCTCCTCAAGCAGAGCGCTTTTTTCGTTCTTAATGCGACCTTCAAGCACTCCGTCTATTAGAGTCTCGGTGATGTCTCCGATCCTGCGAGGATCAAGCTTGAATTCGCGGAGGATCTCGGTGCCGTTTATCGCAAGATTCTTTCTTGAGCGAAGCGCTTCCGGGTCGGATGCAGCATCTGTAAGCTCACGTAGTAGCTTTTCGTGCCTGTCCGACTCAATACAAGCTATTTTAACTCCGAATATCGCGTTTTCACCGTGATCGTAGTAAAGCCGCCTTGCACTCGGTATGCTTTCGCCCAAAGTCGTCTTGTATACGCTCAATATACGCTTGATCGCATTGCTTTCCGTGTTCGTCGGGCATATTCCCGAAAAAGCGGTCGAAATAGACTCGGTTTCGCACGAGGACAAAACCGCGGCGCATCTGAGCACGTATATCTGCTCAAGCTTGTCTATCCGCGTGAGCATTGATCTGTCTATACGTACTTCTTGGAATATCTGTGCGAGGATGCCGTCGTCGTACATCATAAGAAGCGTTTTTGAGGGTGCGTCTGAGGTGAGCATTTTTTTCCACTCTTCATTGATCCTTTCGCGCGATATCAGATCAAGTCGCTCCTTGCAGGCGATAGCGCCTTTTTCAGTCTCGCTCTCAAGAGCAAAGCCGAGCTTCGCGCAAAATCTGTACGCGCGCATAATCCTGAGAGCATCCTCTGTAAAACGAACTTTGGGATCTCCGACTGCGCGGATGACACCACGTTCAAGATCCTGCATTCCAGAGAAAAGGTCGGTCACCGTGCCGTCCTTGTCCATCGCCATCGCATTTACGGTGAAATCGCGCCTTGCGAGGTCCTCACAAAGACTTTTTGTGAAGGAAACGCTGTTCGGATGTCTTGAATCGGTATATTCGCCGTCCGTGCGGAAGGTCGTTATCTCAATGATGTTGCCGTTGATATTTACACTGACAGTTCCGTGCTTTATGCCGGTTTCGTAAACGGGGTAGAAAGAGAACAAATGTTTTGTTTCGTTTGGGGCGGCAGACGTGGTCACATCCCAATCGTTTACGGCCGTACCTCTCGCAAGATCGCGCACTGCACCGCCGACAACGTATGCCTCGTGTCCTGCCTTGTTCAAGACCTCAAGTGCGAATCTGACGCTGTCGGGAATATTCACTTTTGCGTTTTCAAGCGTTATTTTGCGATATTTCATAGAACATTTGTTTCCTTTGTGGGTTTAACCGTTATTTTTGCTTTTTATCCGCAAACGATGCTCCGAACGAGCAAAGAGCTGCCATGATTCCGAGGCCGAGCCATACGAAGAAGATGGTACGCCATCCGTGGTCAAGTGCAAGTGTGCCGTAAAGGGTACTCATCACGCCGGAGAAGAGGCAGCATAGGCAATTGTAGAGCCCGCTTATCTCACCGGAAAGGCCGAGGTGTGAGTATCTGTAGGGATAAAGTACGACGAGCATGGTGTTTATGCCCCACGTTGCACAGGTTGATATTGCGATAAGCGCGACCGCAACGTAAAGGTTCTTGTATCCGAAAAGCGAGAGGCAGAGGCAACACACCGCGGATATAACGAAGAGGATACCCGCGCTTCTCGTCTCGTTTTTGACGAATTTGTCTATAAACTTTGCGACATACGAGCCGAGCATACAAACTATCGGGATAAAAAGGCTCATAAACGCCGCGAAAGCCGCGTCCGCGCCGTACAGGTCGCTCACTATCGTGGGCACCCACGACGTGACCGACTCCTTGAGCGCACCGTTTATCATTACCGCGGGGATAACGAGGGCTGCGAGTGAGAAAAACACCGTCTTTATCGAGAGTCTACTCTTCTTGTTGTCGACCGAAACGAAGCTTGTCTCAAACAGCTCGGCTCTTTCGCGCATATACGGGCGGAGGGAGGCAAACGCTATCGCACAGACGATTCCCGCAAGCGTTACCGTAAATCCGCAGATGATATAGCAATATCTCCACGGGAATGCTCCGAGCAGGGCAGAGCAGATGAGAAGCGAAAGCACCGTTCCGCAGGGAATGCTCAAACCTATGTTGACACCGTAATTGTATTTCTTCTCCTCGGGCAGCCATTCCGAGAACGCTCTTGTGAGTGAGGGCCAGAGCATCGAGTTGAATGCACCGCAAAGCCCCCAAAGGATGACACAAAGCGGGAGGGAGGAGGCAAACGCCATAAGCACGTTACAAAGTCCGCTTCCTATAAGTCCCACGCACATCATCATCGGCGGGTCAAGTTTCCTTGCAAGCTTGCCGAAGATGAGCTGTCCCGCGCCGTAAAGTATCATGTACGCGGTAGTGACGGTGCCAGCCATAGCCTTGTCAAGCACGCCGTCGGTCGCCATACTGTTTATAAGCGCGGAGAAGGGGTTTCTTCCTATGTAGCTTGTCAGATATGCAAAAAAGCAGATCGCAAAGAAGATGGCTGCCTTATTTTGTTTTTTTACACGTTCACTCATATTGGACCTCCGAAAGGGGCAGGCGCCCCTTTGTCATTTTTTCTTTTTTATGCCGAACATCCGTCTTAAGACGGAGGACAAGATTCCCTTTGATCTTACGACTACGATCTTCATACGCTGACCTCCTACTTTCGTTGATACAGTATATGAGGTCTTGCGCAAAGAGGTCACAGGAAACAAAACGGGGGCTTCCGATCACGGTAGCCCCCATATATTGCCTATAGCTACAGATCAAAGAGTTCCGGAGGAACCGAGCACGTCCTTTATCTTGTGCTGTACCATCTTCTTGACCTCTTCACGAGCTACCTTAAGGTAAGTTCTGGGGTCAAATGCAGCGGGATCTGTTGTAAATACTCTGCGGATACCTGCTGTCATAGCAAGGCGGATGTCAGAGTCGATGTTTATCTTACAAACGGCCATTGTAGCAGCCTTGCGGAGCTGCTCCTCGGGAATTCCGACAGCGTCAGGAAGGTTTCCGCCGAGGGAGTTGATCTCCTTTACGAACTCCTGGGGTACAGAGGAAGCACCGTGGAGATCGAACGGGAACTCGGGGAGTCTCTTCTCGATGTCTGCGAGAATGTCAAAGCGAAGCGGAGGAGGAACAAGGATGCCCTGCTCGTTTCTTGTGCACTGTGCAGGTGTGAACTTGTATGCACCGTGGGAAGTACCGATGGAGATAGCGAGGGAGTCAACGCCTGTACGGGAAACGAACTCCTCAACCTCTTCGGGTCGTGTATATGAGGAATGCTCTGCAACTACGTCGTCCTCAACGCCTGCGAGAACTCCGAGCTCACCCTCAACGACGCAACCCTTATCGTGTGCGTACTCAACTACCTTCTTTGTGAGGGCGATGTTGTCCTCGAAGGATGCGATACGCTGCATACACATCCCGCGTTTTCACATACGTTAGAATATGGCCACGGAGCGCCGAGATCTCATCCATGCGCTCCTCAATCGTTCTGAT
>JAZSLE010000224.1:0-2716 GCA_045535215.1 Eubacteriales bacterium | reverse complement strand
AACCATCATAACGACTGTGGGAGGCTTTGACGATATTGTGAGCTTTGCTTGCGTTGTGCCCATCAGTGCGGTAAGCTCTTCGTTTACTATTTTAACTATCTGCTGTGCGGGAAGGAGGGATTCAAGCACCTCCGAGCCTACGGCTCTTGCACTTACTGTCTTTATAAAGGACGTTACTACCTTGTAGTTTACGTCGGCTTCAAGCAATGCGAGCTTGATCTCTCGCATACCTGTTTTTATATCGGCTTCTGTAAGCTTACCCTTGCTTCTGAACTTTTTAAAAGCATTTGCAAGCTTTTCGGAAAGATTCTGAAACATCCGTATTATCCTTTCCTGAATTTCTATACATCAAGCCTTGAAACAAGCTCGATGAGCGTGCTCTTTTCACTGTACGAGAGTGACGAAAGCGTTGATATCAAAGCGTGTAGCTCCTGCACGGTCTTTTCCGTTTCCTCAAAGCGCTTTGCAAGATGAAGCTTTTCTTCATAAAAGAGCAACTCGTCCTTGCCCTTTTTTATAGTATCAAGCACACCTTGTCTTGTTATTCCTATCTGCTCGGAGATTTCGGACAGGGAATAGTCACTGTTATAATACATATCAAGGACGGTGCGCTTCTTTTCCGATAGCACGTCACCGTAAAAATCCAAAAGCAGACCGAATTGAAGATCCTTTTCGCGCATTTGCACCGACCGAGCCTTTCAAAATGGTGTAAAGCAAAACACTTTACATATATTATAGCATAAACTGTTTCATTTGTCAATAGCTTTTTTTAAAAAAGATCGGGTGAAATTCACCCGATCCTGATAATTTTTATTTTATTCCCTCAAGATATCCGTCAAATACGAATATTACGAATCCCGGAACGTCGGTTATGGTTTCGATGTAGTGATCGTTTACCCATTTTAACCAAGTTTCGTTTCTTGATACCAAGAGTGCTTCGTACTCGGAGAGAAGAACGAAGTACTTGCTTACATCGGGCTGTGGATCGTACCAACTGTCAAACGTCTGATAGTTGTACATCTTGATACCGCTGTCCGATGTTGCGTTTACACATCTGCAGCTTACCTCGGAATCGGACAAAAGTGTTATTGCCTGCGAATACCAGAAGGTCGCATATCCGTAGTCAAGATCGTGTTCTATCAATGTCTCGGTGAGCTTGTAGAGGTGATTGTCACGTCCGTAATCTGCGGGCATCTTCTTTATCGTGCGTATATTAACCATAGAGAACAAGCAGAATCCGATGAGAAGAACAGCGGCTATTCTCACGGGAACGTAGTTGCGTTCCTCTTCATCTATATTGCGGTTTTCCTTTCGGTATTCCAAAAGCTCGTTGACAACTACGAATATTGCCATCAACGACGTTCCGACGATGGGAACAAGTCTCCATGCAACGTTCGATATCTTTCCGCATACGAAGAGGAAGAATATTACGAAGAACAGAATGAAGTGCGTCCAAAGCATTATTCTCGACTCTCTGTGCTTGTATTTCTTCATGAAGAACATTGCAACCATCGGTACGATAACAAGAACAAGAAAAACGACGATTACCAAAACGTTAAGTATAGCGGAGTCTTCAAGGAGAGACTCGCCTTCCTTGGGCAAAATAGACGTCTTGCTGTCATCGTATCCTATAAGAGATGTGAAATGCTTGTGGAATTTGAAGAGATTGTTTATCCAGTTGTCGATAGAATCAAGCTGTGTGTAGTAATTCGTGTACCATATCTGTACGTTGCCCTTCATAATATTGAGCAACAACAACCCGAGCACGGTCGATACCGGAGAAAGAAAAATAACGGCTATGGCTCCGATGTTCTGAGAGCACAGAAGTTTTTTCTTTGCATCAAGATACATTTCTACCGCCAATGCTCCCACTACGGGAATCACCGTAAGCATTACTATCTGAAGACCGTTTGTCGACGACGCGGTAATAAGCGCACACAATATTACAAGGTATACTATGCACGACGTCAGTGGCTTCTTTTCGTTTGTATTGTTGCATACGTCCCATCTCCTCAACAGAGAAAGCACTAAAGAGAGAATGCAGTTCAAGAGAAGCAGAGACAAGCTGTAATATATTACGTGCTCCCACATGATCTCTCTCATCTTTACACTTGACGAGAGAAGCATAAGGACACAAGCGGTAGCCGTAAAGTTGAGAGTCCATGAAAAGCGCAGATTTTTGAACAGCCAAACGAGAGATGCGGTGAAAAGCACAGCAAAGATAACCATTGATATTATCTGTGCGGTCATTGTGTACCCAAAGATCTGTATAAGCGGTATCATCCACAAATTTGACGAAAACGGGAAGAGACCTGCATAGTAAAAGTCCTGTGCAATGATCTCGCCCGACTCTACCGAGGCATATGCCCAAAGCAGTGAGTCTGTGCAGTCAGAGTGAAGGTATCCGCGCGACGGACCTACGATATAGTATATAACGAATCCGAATGAGATTAGAAAGAATAGAAATGCCGCAATGGAAGGGAATTTGATCTCGCGTATCATTTTTTTCCACCGGGGCTCGTCAAGCGGAGCAAGCAGTTCCTCGGTGTCAAAATTGTTATTCATATATAACTCCTTTTGATCAGTTGGATTTCTTTTCCTCGTGATATTCCTTTTCGGTGTTAACGTTCCATACGTTAGTCTTGTCTGTTACACCGTTCTTAACAGCGTCTACCGCTTCAATAGCGGTAAGCATGGAGTGGTCCATGTTGTTGTA
>JAZSLE010000094.1:0-3644 GCA_045535215.1 Eubacteriales bacterium | reverse complement strand
TGTTCCTCCGCGGTCAGAGGTATCGAAGGCGTTCTTGTTCTCCCGGTCCGCTTGGATCTCTGCACTGATAAGCTCGGGCGTGTAGATCCCGTCCTTGCCGTCAAACTTCAACTCGTACAAAAGGTCGCCGTCCTTTGCGCTTGCATATACGTCAGCAAGCCCGTCCGCGTGAACGAGAGCGGGAGCAAGCATAACAAAGGCAAGAGTAAGCGAAAGAACACAAATTAAAGTTTTTTTCATTCCGTTTTTCATTTTTGCCGCCTTTCCTTTCAAGGTCTATCGTTTTATGTTAAAGTAGGTTGCGATGGCATCGGTATAAGCTCTGCTCACCGCTTCGATCCACTCTTCGTTTTCAAGATATTCTACGTCGGTCTCATTGGTCATAAAGCCAAGCTCGGTAAGAAGCGCGGGAACGTTATCCCACCTTCTCGTAACGGCGTATATCTCATCTCCGACGCACGGTTCCTTACGTGACGGCGATACGGGAATATATGTATTTTCAACAATGCTCATTGCCTCGGTGAGCATATCGCATACCGCTGAGGCTCTTGTGTTGCCACTGTCGAAATAGATCCGCATTCCGCCGACGCTTTCATTTGCCACAAACGTGTTGCAATGCACCGATATAAACATATCAGGATCGAGGGACATCGCGTAATCACGTCTTTCCGACCTGCTCTCCCCGTTTATAAATATCAGCTCGTCAAACGTGTTGTCGTTGTTATAATCGTATCCGTACGGGATAGTTATACCGTCGTGCGTAAGCACCACGCTGAATCCAAGCTGTGAGAGATCGTACGCCAAGCGTCTTGAGAATCTCATATTCAGCTCGTATTCGGTAAACTCGGTAAGGTCCGAAAGTGCGCCTACGTCCAAAAATCCGTGCCCGGGATCTATACATATGAGAATATCGGACGCTCCCGTCGGTGAGGATATGCTTCCCGGGTCTACTACTCCGACCGTTCCGAATCCGTCGCCCGCAGGTGCTGTAGCGCGATATATCCCGACACAGATCACTCCTCCCACGGCAAAGCCGAGCAGAAACACTAGAAGCAGAATTATTATAGCACGCTTTATCTCTCCTACGTTACGCACGGGAGTATACCTTTTTGACCGTTTTTTATTTTGAGATCCGTTCTGGTTTGTATACATAACAATTCCTTTGCCTTTTTTTATATTATAGCATAGAGCATTAGTTTTGTCAACACGATTTTTTATCCTTTGATCAGCAATCTTATCGGCATATTCTTCACTATCGGGTGTGCTATATCCTTATATGCAGAAAGTATATCGCAAAGCCTATCCTCGCCAACTACGAAAAGCTCGGACTTATCCGTCATAGGATAATACGGTGACGTTTTTTCCTTCGGGCCGTGCGCTCCGAAAATGACAAGGTCTGCGTCGTACAATTGCTTCAAAGCAAAGGAATACGTCCCTTCTCCGTCGTTTGCGGACGTGCCAATATACAAAAGGCTTTTTCCAAGATACTCAATCGAAAAGGCTATCGGCGGGTGCTCCGAGCGTTCTATGCGCTCTATTCCCGCGCTGACGAAAGAAACACCTTCAAGCAAAGCACCGTTTCTTTCCCTTGAGTAAGTCTCAACGTCTACACTATGACTCTCTGCGATTTCTGTAAGAATACTGTATATCTCAACGTCGTTTTCACTCTCCGGATGCGGCAAAAGCAGGCGTTCAACAAGCTCCTCTCCGAGTATTCGGTCAAGCGTTGCGGCATGGTATACGTGATAATGAGTGAGAACAACGCTTTCAAACGAGCAGGCACCGTCCTCCATTGCAATTCGCGCCGCAGCAGCGAGTGGACCGTATCTTCCGCTTGAAATGTCTATAAGACTGAATCGGTCTCCTCTGCTTACCGTCAAGGTCTCTCCAACGTTTTCGTAATCTACGGTAACGCGCACGTCCGAAGTATCGACTGCTCTATAGACCGCAGAGGCAGACACAAACAAAATAAATACCGCAAGCGGCACGAGTATAAGCCTTTTTCTTTCTACCTTTATTACCATAAATACCGCACACGATAAAATCAACACAGCGCATCCTATCCCCGCAAGCATTCCGCGTAACGATAGCATCGAATATGTATACGAGGCAGATTGCGAAACTGCGCTAAGAATAAGCCTGCCTAATGCGGATATCGGAACTGCCAGAATGGTCGGAAGTGAAAAGAATGCTATTATCGGAAGTATTAGCATAATAAGCATCAAATACAGTGTCAGAAGCGGTCCGATAACAACGTTAGTTATAACAGAAACAGTTGATAGCGTACCGAATGTCAACCACAAAAATACGAGGTTAGAAAGCATTCCCACAGTAGCTATGAATGCAGCAAGCACTAAATCAAGCGCAAACTTCATAAAAACGTTATTCTTGCGCTTGCGCTTTGCCTCGCGCACCCACGCGCTGATGAGTGGACCGAAGGTCAACAGTGCGAGAGAAGAAAGGAATGACATCCACAGTGAAGCGTCGAAAACCAACGACGGATCAACAAGGATCATTATAAAGAGTGAAAGGAAAAGACTCGTTATTCCGTCTTTTCTCTTTCCGAGTATATTAAGTACGCAGAATATAGCATACATAAGTCCCGCTCTTATTACCGGGATCGGAGACGTTACGAATATCACGTAAAACGGCAATATCAAAAGTAAGATCAGATAACGAATCCTTCTTCCGACGCAGGTCTTTCTTAAAAGATATTCCGCCACTCCGAGTATAAGTATTATATGAGAACCGCTTATTGCGAGTATGTGAGCAAGTCCGCTTCGCGCAAAATCTCTCTCAACACTCGGAGAGAGTAGTTCTCTGTTTCCGAGTGCAAGTGCCGATGCAAGCGATCCGCTGTCCTGACCGAACGAATGAATAAGCCTTGCGGAAAGGCGTCTGTTCTGTGCAAGCAGCCACGCGCCTATGCCCTCCGCTCTTTTAAATGATATGGACGTATCGTTTTCTGATATACAGTAAAACGCATATCCCTTTGAAAGCACCTGAAGCTTCGTGTAATTGCCCTCGCCTATCAGCGTTTCAGACGGATAAATCGTCGCAATAAGCGTGACGGTGTCGCCCTGCATATAGTCGGTCTCGTACGAGCATTCAAGCAGGCAGTCGGCGTTTATCCTCTCACCGTTTGCCTCAAGTACTCTGCAATCTATCCACGACACATAGCTTCCGCTGTAAACGACGTCGTTCACCTTAAGCGTCACTTCCGTTTCGGTGCCGTAAATATTTTCCGCCCTTTTTGTCGGCACGTCGTAGTAGAAGCATGCTCTTACTGCAGCCAAAAATAGAAAAACAAGCGCAAAAAGAAGCGCAAAGACCCTGTGACCTGCAGCAGCCTTGCGCCTGAAAAATAAAAGAACTAAAAATGAAATGCCTGCCGCCGCTAATACTGTAAAAAGCTTAGTTGCGGCAGACATAAAGGGTGAAGCTGCCATATAAACGGTCACAAAGGAAATTATAATGCACAATGGTCTGTGCTTAAATATTTCCATATGCCGAATTATTTTTTCTTGTATATCTTACCTGTCTCGTTGAGGTAGTTGTAAACGAGTCCCGGCCAGTCTGTCTGGATAATATCAAAGCCCATATCAGCAAGCTTGCCCCATCCCTCGTCGGGTCCTACCGTAAGA
>JAZSLE010000101.1:0-4337 GCA_045535215.1 Eubacteriales bacterium | reverse complement strand
TGATTATTCCTTACGGGGGTCAATGTACTTTACAGCATCATTGAATCTTCCGTATGTACCTTTAGCCTTTTCGTAAGCTTCGTTGGGCTCCATGCCCTTCTTTATAAAGTCTGTCATTTTGCCGAGAGAAACGAACTCGTAACCGATAACCTGGTTATCAGCGTCGAGAGCCATTCTTGTGCAGTAGCCCTCTGTCATTTCGAGGTAACGAACACCCTTAGCCTTTGTTCCGTACATAGTACCTACCATTGAGCGCTCGCCCTTACCGAGGTCTTCCATGCCGGCACCGATAACGAGACCACCCTCAGAGAAAGCGGACTGGCTACGGCCGTAAACGATCTGGAGGAAGAGCTCTCTCATAGCTGTGTTGATGGCGTCACAAACAAGGTCTGTGTTGAGAGCCTCGAGAAGTGTCTTGCCGGGAAGAATCTCAGCAGCCATAGCAGCAGAATGAGTCATACCGGAGCATCCGATAGTTTCAACGAGTGCTTCCTCGATTATACCGTCTTTAACGTTGAGAGAAAGCTTGCAAGCACCCTGCTGGGGAGCGCACCAACCTACACCGTGTGTATAGGCGGAAATGTCAGAGATCTGCTTTGCCTCTACCCACTTGCCCTCTTCGGGGATGGGAGCGGGACCATGGTGAGGACCCTTGGCAACTACGCACATGTTTTCGACTTCATGAGAATAAATCATAGTTTATATACTCCTTGTAAAAATAATTAACTGAACGTTGTATTGGATTGCATAGGGCAGAGAAGCGTGCATTAAAGCAGCTTGTCTATTGCCTTTGCGTAAAGCTTACCGATGAACTCGGCGCCGTTTTGATTGGGATGTACTCCGTCGTTTGAATAGAATTTCGGTGTCGGCTGTGTCTTCATAGCCTCTTCAAACTCAAGGTCGAGAGGTATGTAAATGTCCGCGAACTCCTCTGCGAGAGATCTTACGATAGGAAGAACTGTTTTGAGGTCCTCTCTTATTTGATCCTTATCGTCGCAATCAAGAAGGTAGGGAGAAAGCATAACGATCTTTGCGTTCGTCTCTCTCTTTATACGTTCAAGAATTGCACGATAGTTAGTTGCGATCTGAACGTCGGTAGTAGCGATGCGCTCTCCTCCGTAGCGATGCCATACGTCGTTTATACCGATAAGTATAGAGATGATATCGGGGCGGAAGTCTATACCGTCCTTGAAAAGGCGGTCAAACAACTGAGACGTGCGGTTTCCGCTTATGCCGAAATTGATAAATTCAATATCAAGCTCCGGATGTGCCTCGGATATAAGCTTGGAAGCATATTTGGGATATCCGTTTCCCATATGGTGATAGTTTCTTTTGTCGCGACCGGCGTCGGTTATGCTATCACCCTGAAAAAGTATTTTAATACTCTTCATTATTTTACGATCTCTCCGTATACCTTGCCGAAAGCACATGCAGCGTTTGACTCGTCTGTGTCAATGTGCATAGCAGCAGCGAAGCTTGCGTTTACACGAACAACAACGTCGTCGAATACGAGGGGACGTGCTGTGTCAAGCTTTACCTTTACGATCTCCTTGTCGGAAACGCCCATAACTGCAGCGTCGTCGGGAGTGAGGTGTATGTGTCTCTTAGCAGCGATAACGCCCTCTGTAAGCTCAACCTCTCCGCAGGGACCGACGAGTTTAACGCCGAGTACCTTCAATGTTTCCGCTCTCGCGTACGGGAGCAGCAACTCCGAGAGTTCTTGCGTCGGTAAGGGAAACCTCTACCTGGCTTGCAGGACGAGCGGGACCGAGTATGCTTACGCCTGCGATAGACTTCTTGGGTCCTACGAGGTCAACTCTTTCCTCACATGCAAACTGACCGGGCTGGCTGAGCATCTTCTTTACGGTGAGCTCGTGGCCCTTTCCAAAGAGGATCTCAATGTGTTCCTGTGTTAAGTGTACGTGTCTTGCACTTGTTTCTACTAAAACCTTGTTTTCCATGATGATCTGCCTTTCTCTCCGAAAAAACGGAGGATATATTATGATAATTCAATCTAATATATTATATCACATTTCGTCTGATTTGTAAATCCTTTTTCAAAACATAAATTGTAAATATATTTTATTTTTTCGGTAATAATATTGTGTATACGAGAAAAAACGAGGATTTTGAAAGGTAAATCAAACGGAGGAAAGCTATGAACAATGATACAAGCCAAAACGAAGCAAGCGGAAGAACGGAAAACGATGATAGCATATTCAAAACCGGGACGGTTATCACGCAAAAGGACGGAAGCGGAATATACTGTATAAGCATAATAGGTCAGATAGAAGGACACTATGCGCTGAACGAGAGCCAAAAGGCAACGAAATACGAGCATATACTACCTCTCCTGGTGTCGGTTGAGGAAAGTGACAACGTGTCCGGTCTTCTTATCCTTTTGAACACACTTGGCGGAGACGTTGAGGCGGGACTTGCGATAGCAGAGCTTATCGCATCTATGAGTAAGCCGACGGTATCGATCGTGCTAGGAGGCGGACATTCTATCGGAGTACCTCTTGCCGTTGCGGCAAAGAAGTCCTTTATCGTTCCGTCTGCAACAATGACTCTTCATCCCGTCAGAACGCAAGGACTCGTTCTCGGTGTGCCGCAGTCTTTCAAGTATTTTTCCGAGATGCAGGACAGAATACTGAACTTTATATGCGCTCACTCAAGAGCAAATAAGGACACCATAAAGGATCTAATGAACAGGACCGATCAGCTCGCTACCGACATTGGAAGCATCGTTGAAGGCGAAGAGGCGGTAAGACTTGGTCTTATAGATGCCGTAGGCGGTCTTTCGGATGCTATAAACGAAATAAAGAATACAAAGTAAAAAAGCGGCACTTTTTGTGCCGCCCTTTTATTATTTCGTTGCGTCTTCAAGTAAAGACAAAATAGCGTTTACAGCTTCAATACTTAAGAGAAGCTCGTCGTTTGCTACAGACGTTACTCTGTAATATTTATCGGAGTAGCTTGAAATTTTCACCGTAGCAGTTGCCTTGTCGGAAGAAAGCGTAAATCCGAGCACCTCCGACGGAGAAGAAATCGTTTGTTCTTCGGCACTGACGTCTGTTGTCCAGGAAAGATTACAAAGTGCTCCGAGAAGAGAAGTTACCTTCTTTTCATCCACAGTGTTTCCGTTAAGCTTCCATCCGTCATCCTTGGCGAAAGCATATTCCTTGCCGTTTTGAGCAAGTGAAAAGGATTCGATACCTTTTGTGCCGGCATTTACAACGTATCCGCTGAATATTTCGGCGACCTTCTGACCGTCAAAGCTTATGAGCTCGTCAAACGTATTTGACGTCATAACGTACAAAATCTCCGAGGCGTCGGTTATGGCGTAAAGGAAGCCGTCCTTGTCCTTGTTACCGGTGTAGAAGGTTATCTCAAACGGTGACTTTGTCTCACTCGTCTCGCCCGTGGAGGGGTCTACCGTTTTTGTTACTCCGGTAGCGGAGATCGTGACCTTCGTGTTCTTACTGTCAAGTCCGTAATTACTGTATTCGTCACTGTTATAGGTGATGCACTTTGCGAAAACAGAATACTTGAGAGCCTCGGAAACGTCCTCACCGAGCTTTTCGTTTATCGGGAATTCGGTGCCTCCGTTTACCGAAACGAACCATTTACAGTTACTTGATACATGTTCGTTATTTCCGCTCGGATAATAGGTATATACAAGCTTTAAATCGGGCTTCTCAACAGTAATAACGACTTTATCTTCGGTTGATGCCTCGGGAGTTTCCTCCTTTTTAAGCATATCCATAATGCCGCACATATACTCATCGGCAAACTCACCGTTCACAAGGTAGACGTTTTCACTGTCGTGAGGCTTGATATATCTCGTTGAGTTGTAGGTGTTGAGCATTCCTACGCTGAAACGGTGGATACCGTTCTTGTCATTAAAGAAGATTTCTATTTCGGGATCATTAAGGCCATATTCCTCAAGCTTTGCTTCGCTCGGAGATTTTATCACCGTATTTGATGTCATATTACAGAAATAGTTCATCATAAGAGCTATCTTCGTGTTTGATATCGGAAGGGATGGTTTACCGTCCCACGTCCAAGAAGTTTTATCATCGCTGAGTCTAAATAAGTATTCGGTTCCTTCATAGGTGTATGCGAATTGGTACACCGAATCAACGTCGAGCTTGGAAACCGTGTAGGTTCTTGCGGGGGCTTCGGTGGTCTCGTTGTCGTTTCCTTCGCTAACGGTGGATGAGAGAACGAAATATACGGCTATAAGAGCGGCCAAGACTACGAGAAGAATTAAAAGCGGAATGATTTTTTTCTTCATTACTTACGTCTCCTGATCACCCATACGGAAACTCCTGCTA
>JAZSLE010000025.1:0-14963 GCA_045535215.1 Eubacteriales bacterium | reverse complement strand
TATCTTTGCTCATAATATTTGTTATGCTCATCGGGGCTTTTTCGGTGACAGTGTCGGCGGAGGGCGAGGTGTTGACGCTTGAAGAGGCGGATGCACTGGCGTTTCTCGCATTTGACCATCTCAGAAGCATGACGGATTCGGGATACTACCCATATGATAGAAATGCAACCGAGGCAGACGATAATGTGATGGAGAAGGCGATATATAGGTGGAGTGTGGCCAATCTCGGGAGCCATCCTGATAGCTACACCGAATATCCGGACGGTAAAAAAATAATGGCCAGCGGAAAAGAGTATTCGTATCCGTACATAGAAGCACTGTATACAACTCCCGATGGGGATGTTTTGTCAAAATACAGTGAGGTACTCAATTACGCGTACACTATTTTTGAGGCTGAAGTGTATAAAGAACTTCTCGAAAAGTTTGCTATTAGGGGCGACGGATATTATTACCGTATCGTTTTCGGAGAAGAAGACGATAGATCAATGGTAATGAATCTATATATGATCGATGCTCCTTCAAAGCGGCAATGGATGATGCGCCCCGAGAAGATGATTTACTCAAATGAGGAGACCGCCCAGCTTGCCGTTTGGTTTGCATCTGCTACATTTGATGATGAAGCTTGGGAATATAAGTTTCAATATTCGCTGGAGACTGTTGATTTTGAAAAAATGGATGCCGGATGGCGAATAACGGGAGGAACTTTCTTTGACGTTATGAGCGGTGATGTTCCGCAAGGCACCATAGTATCGGAAATACCAAACACAGGAGATAAATCTTTCCTTCAGATTGTGATGCTCGGTTTTATCGCTGCTGCGGCGGTGATCGGAGCTTGGAGTGTTTGCAGGAAGAGGAGAGCGTAACAAATTGATACGGACTGCTTGCATCGAAGCAGTTAAATAGGTAAAAAGAGACCGCAGGTGGCGTTGTTCATCTGCGGTCTTGATATTTATTTAGGGAATTTTAGCGCAAGTTGAGGTTTTTAAGTATACTCATTGCGGTGGTTGGGTCGTCGCTTGTGAACATTTTACAGCCGAGGCTGATAGCCTTTGCGTAGTGCTGCTCTTCATCGGGGACGAGGATACACGTGAGGATATCTCTGCGCGCGGCAAATTCGTAGTCGGCGCGAAAGCCCGAGAGGTGTTCGTCGTCCTTGCGCCATATCACGAGCCAATCCGAAAAGCTTTCAAGCGGTTTTTCGGATACGTCTACCTTGATATAGTCAAAGTAGCCGTGTATCTGAAATTTTTTCGTCCATTTGTCATTGACGTATTCAAGGAGTTTTTGCGAGAAGGAGTTCATAAGACTGCGCTCTGCCATGTTATAGCGGTCTATCAGTTTAACGAGCTTATCAACACATTCGTAGGCACGGTCTCCGTGGTCGCGAGGATACATCTTCAGCTCCCAATTTACGATGACGTCGGTGGGCGCGACGAGATCAAGAAATTCTTCTACCGTGGGGATGTGCTCACCCTTATGGGCATCCCCTTTCCAAAATCCCGCATCAAGTGAGCGGAGCTCGTCAAGAGTCATTTCGTCAACAAATCCCTGGCCGTTCGTAGTGCGGACAACGTCGCGGTCGTGGATGAGGACGAGGTGGCCGTCCTTTGTCATGCGGACGTCGGTCTCTATCGCGTCAACGCCGATATCTATCGCGCCGCGGAATGCGGACATAGTATTCTCGGGAAAGTTCTTACGGTCGCCGCGGTGGCATCCGAGGAGGATGCGGGAGCCGTCCATATACTTATTATAGGTTCTCATATTCAGTCCCCGCTATTATCTGCCGTAGCCTACCTCGGGGTTTACGAAGAAGCGGGGCTTTTTACCCTCAAGGTAGCGTGCGTAGTCATTGACGAGCATTTCGGGGCTATCGCTGTAGGAGTTGATGGTATCGCCGCAACGGTGAGTAGTGAGGGTGATATTGTCGAGGGTGAGGAAGGGGTAGTCCTCGGGGAGCGGCTCAACGGGATGGACGTCGAGGACGGCGCCTGCTATCTTCTTGTCGCGAAGCGTCTCATAGAGTGCGCCGTAATCTACCATATGAGCGCGTGCGGTATTGATGAAGAATGCTGTCTTCTTCATGAGAGCGAAGTGGTCACGGTTGATGATAACGTCGTTACTTCTTGCGTGGAGGGTAACGATATCGCTTTCCTTCAAGAGTGTAGGGAGGTCAACGACCTTTATCGGAAGGCGGGCAAGGAGCTCGTCGTCGGGGTCTATCTTTATATCGTTGACGAGGAGCTTACATCCGAAGACGGTAAGGATATTTGCGACGATGTGGCCGATGTTGCCGAAGCCGACTATACCGACGGTCTTTCCCTTCAGTTCCCAGACGTTGCCCGTATTATTGAAGTTTTCGCGCCATTTTCCCTGCATAAGTCCCATATGAGCGCGCGCGACGTTACGCGATTCCGCTATCATAAGGGCTACTGCAAGCTCTGCGACGCCGTTTGCGTTATGGGCGGGGTTATTGAGGACGGGGATATTGTGCTTTGTAGCCTCTTCAACTGCGATGTTTTCAAGACCGCCGCGATTTGTGAGGATAGCACGGAGCTTCTTGCCGCGTGCGATGAGGGAAGCGGGGACGGGGCAAACGTGCACCATAAGGACATCGGCGTCCTCTATCTCAGTATAAAGCTCGTCGGGGATGGGGTATGCATCGGGGCCGTTTTTCTCTATTTTGTGGAATATGTCGCGCATCTCAAAGCGGCTTTCGGTACCGAAGAAGATAGTTTTTAACTCATATTCGGGATATTTGGAGAAGCACTCCTCGTAATGCTCTGTTCTGACGAAGTGGTCACTTACTGCAACGATTTTCATAATTTATTCTTCCTTTAGATATAGTTTTATTTTGCAATTAAAGTACGGTTATGCGCGAACGACGGGTTTTTCGGTGAGGTCGCGCAGCTTTTTTATTATAAGGTCGATATCCGAGTCACTCGGCGGGGCTATGCTTCCAATTTTGTAGCTTCTGCCGAGTCTTGCATATTTCGGTATGCCGAAGGTGTGGTAGGGTGCAATTTCTACTCTCAGGATGCAGGGAAGAGAATTTACAAGCTCTGCTATAGCGCTTACGTGGTCCTCGCGGTCGTTGAGAGTTGGTATTATCGGGCATCTCAGGACTATCTGCTTGCATTTTGCGTTTAAGAGACGGAGGTTGTCGAGGATAAGTCCGTTATCGACTCCCGTAAGCTCCTTATGACGCTTTCGGTCGGTCTCCTTTAGGTCGAACAGAAAGAGGTCGGTAAGCTCTGCGACGCGTAAAACGGTTTCATTATCTGCGTATCCGCAGGTCTCTACTGCGGTATGGATGCCGTTTTCCTTTGCAAGCTTTAGTATCTCGCAGGCGAGGTTGGGCTGTGCAAGAGGCTCGCCTCCCGAGAGGGTGAGGCCTCCTCCCGAGCTTTTGTAGAAGGGGACGTCCTTCATTACTTCACTGATTATCGCGTGTGCGTCGGTCTCATAGCCGAACAGTTCAAGCGCAGAGCAAAGCGGTGACGTGCATTTTCCGCAGGCGGTACAGTCGTCTCCGATATATTTATGTATATGATCCTTCTGCGTATGGCATCCGTTTTCGCACCTTTGTATGCAACGCATGCAGTTAACGCATTTATCCGCGTCAAAGGCAAGCTCGGGTACGCTTCTTTGCGACTCGGGGTTATGACACCACAGGCAACGGAGCGGACATCCCTTCATAAATACGGTCGTACGGATCCCTGGGCCGTCGGAGGTGCAGAAACGTTGAATATTCAATACGTTTTTCTTCATAGGATCAGTACTCCGTACGATTGAGGATCGCGTTCTGCTGCCATACGGGAAGACTTATAAAATACTCGCTGAAGCCGTAGAGGCGAACTGTAAGTGAGCGGTATTTTTCGGGATGGACCATTGCATCCTTGAGAACGCTTCGGTCAAGCACGGTTATTCCGATGTGCAATCCGCCCATTGAAAAGTAGGTCTCTATTAGAGACTTCAGAATATCGGGTGACGTGTTCTTTGAGAAGGTGAGGTTGAGGCCTCCCGCGGCGGTCCTTTCAAACGGAAGCTTGGACAGACTGCAAAGGAGAGCCGTTATTCCGTTTTTATCTGCTCCGTATACAGGCGACTGATTTTCCGAAAACGGAGTACCTGCTCTTCTTCCGTCGGGTGTTGCAGGTGTTGCACTTGCCCACAGATTGTCTCTTTCAAGTGAATAGAATGACGGAGCAACTATCTCGTTTTCGGTATGGCTTGCACCTTCGACTGCGTCTATCAGCGCATTTGCCATCTCGACGGTATATCTGTCTATATCGGTGTCGTTTCCGAAGCGAGGGCAGGATGCTATTTTTTCGTAAAGCTCATCATACCCTTCAAAATTCTCCTTTTCGGCGCGAATGAATTCATTATAGGGTACATCCCCCGAAAAAACGAGAGTATCGAGCACCGCAAGTGAGTCTCCGAGCGTTGCGATTCCGGGAAGGAAGACGTTTTTTGCTCGGTACTTCAATCCTTCGGGCGGATATTCGCATGACTCGGTGCATCCCCGCAGAAGCAGGCAATCGAGAACGTATTTCTTGCTTTCTGAGTCTTTGTTGGACGAACGTGTTTCATCAAGATAACGTTGGCATTCATCGCGTATCGCGTTTTTATAAGCTAAAAGCATCTCTTCCTTTGAAGAAAATTCATTTTCAAAGAGAGTTTTGCAGAAGATCTGAACTGTAGGAAGGTAGAATTCTTCACGGCAGGCATATGCGGATATATCAAACGTACAGCACGCGGAAACTGACGGGCGGGTTGTTATTTCCTCGGGAAGCCCCTTTGATTCAAGAAAATGCTTCATTGAGTCGTAGTTGTATACCTGAAGCTTATCCGTAAGCACCGACATTGCGTCAAACACCGCGCTTTTGAACGCAGGCTCGGTATTTCTTGATAGCATTACGGTAAATATCGGTTGAGCCATACAGTTATATTTTGCGGCATCAAGGATAAGGTGGGAAAGCTCATTTGACCTTACGCCTCCGAGAAGAACGTACTGCTTTGAAGCGTTTGATAGGATCGGCTTTTTCTTATAATTGTGAGTTGCCCTGCCGCATATTTCATTTGTTTTTATGAAGAAGCCGGAAAGCATCGCACGGATCTCGTCGTCTGTAGTGCCAAGCTCCTTTTCGCGCAGATAGTACGGGTAAAGATATTCGTCCATATATCCGAATGCATAGTCGCGGGATCCTACGTAGCATCCGGCTATCATATGCATAAGCCATATGCCCTGCAATGCTGAATAGAGATCATATGCCGGCTCGTACGGAACGCGCGCGAGCGCCTCTGCGGCACGCGCTTTTCCGCACTTTTCAGCCTCTGCAGAGTATCTGAGAGCATAACGGCGAACGGCAAGTATTACCGTTTCGGCATTTTTCAGATACAGCTGAGCCTGCTCTGTTCCGTGCTTTTTCGCGCTTTGACGTATCTCCTCAAGGATGCCCTTGTATCCCACTTCAAGAAGGTGCGGATAGTCGGGTATGATATGTCCTTTTGAATATAAAAGTGTTCGGCTTTGCGTAAGTTCTTCACTTTCGTCCTGCGCTTCGACAACGCGTCCTGCGAATACGTCGTTCTCGTCTATAGGTGTTGACATCGCGTCAAGCATTCCCGAAAGTATTTTTGCGTATCTTCCGGGATAACGGTCATCTTCTGCAGGAAGTGAAGCAAGAAAGCGGTCGCGCTCAATAAAGCAGTGCGTGTTGCTTTGCTCGAATATTTTTTCTTTAAGGGCAGCTATGTTTTTGTAATGCATCATATCGTTAACCTCTGTCGTTTCAGTCGATTCCTGTGCTTCAATTATATTATACAACTAATCCGTGGCTTTTTCAATAGGTTTCAAAATGTTTCAAATTTCTCAACTTTTCTCATAATTTTTTCTTATACGCTTGAAATTCAAACCAAAATATGATATAATTTAAGAAGAAATGAGAATTTGTGAGGTTGTATATGAGCACGAAGCAAAGGCAAGACAAAATAATAGAGATACTTGGGAAGGAAGGCTACGTTACGGTAAAATATCTGTCGGACGAGCTCCATTACAGCTCGGCAACGATAAACAGAGACCTCAATGCACTTGAAAAGCAACGCCTCGTAAGCAGAAGCTACGGAGGAGTTGAGCTTGTCCGCGCAGCGTACGTTCCGGTGAATTTCCGTGCACACAAAATGCGTATCGAGAAAAAGCAAATATCCCGCTTGGCGGCGAGCTTCGTTAAGGATGGAGATACCATATTCGTTGACGGCTCTACCACCGCTCAATGTATGGAAACGTATCTTGTGAACAAGAAGGGCCTTACTGTCGTTACTAACAACATTATGCTTGCTATGGATCTCAGCGGATACGACGTACGCGTTGTGTGTCTTGGGGGGACGGTCGTTGAGCCTCCTTGTATGCTTTACGGCGCGGAGACAGTGGAGAATGCGGCAAGATACAGAGTGGATAAAATGTTCTTTTCCACCGGCGCGGTCACGTCGGGCGGAGTGATAGCATCCGGAATATACGATCTTGTTTTGAAAAAGGTTGCCGAAAATGCGGGCGAGATATATTATCTCGTTGACCACAAAAAGATAGACCAGCCCTTCAACACGATATACGGAGACTTTTCGCGGGTGGACGTTGTTGTCAGCGACTACGATTTTCCCGACGAAACGAAGAGGAAATATCCAAATGCGCGCTTTGTTTCGATTGACAAAGCGGTGAACGCGTGAGGCTATATATACGAATAAAAAAGGAGAGATACAAATGATATACTATCTTAAAAATTGCCGTGACGGAAGCGAAGGAACGTACGAAACAGCACTTGAAATAAAGGACAAGGGAAGCAGAGTGTATTTTAAATTCACCGCAAAGAATACGCAATACTACTGTCCGTTTCACTCGTATAACGATATACATTCAATGGGAGACGCTTGCGAGATACTTATAGGTACCGATCCTTCACGTAAGCAGTACTACGAAATAGAGATAAGCCCCGAAAACAAGCTTATGATTGCTCTTATGGGATATAGCGAGGGTGATGACGGATATCCCGTGCTCGATATCGGTTTTGTGGAGGAGAGCTTTGTTGACAGTAAGGTCACTATCACGGATGACGGATATATAGCAGAGCTTGAATTCGACAAGGATAGAATACGCACCGACGAAGGCGAGATCTATTTCAACGCATACCGGCTTGAGACGGACGGTGGAGAAATGGACAAGCATCTTTTTGCACTTGTTCCCACGATGCGCCCAAAATTCCACACTCCGAGCTATTACGTTTACCTCAAGGATTACGCCGATAGGGAAGAGTGATCCCGTTGTACACGCTGAATAATATTTTAGCCTCCAATAAAATTTCGGAGGCTTTTTATTTTTGCATACTATTGACTTTTTTTAGGCTTTGTGCTATAATGGTCTTACAAAGAGCCCATGTTATTGGGTACCGTTTTATTCAAGGAGGCAGAAAATGAAGCTTGCAACAACAACAGGAGATTTTTATAGCTATACAGGGTCACAGATCGAATCATTGAAGCTTATACGTGAGGCAGGATTCAAGAATGCAGACTATTCATTCAGTAACGATCTCAGACAGAGGACAGGTGTTTATGCCGAGGATTACGAGGCATATTTTGAAAAGGTGATAAAGGCTACCGAGGATATCGGAATAAAGCTCGTGCAGGCGCATTCGCCGATGGGTAAGCCGCTCGTTGACGACGGCGGTCAGTTCATCGCGGACACTGTAAGATGCGTTGAGGCATGCGGTGCTTGGGGAATCCCCAACCTCGTTGTTCACTCAGGATATCTTCCCGATATCAGCATAAAAGAGGCATTTGAGAAGAACAAGGAATTCTATGCTCCCGTGCTTGCCGCGGCAGAAAAGTACGGAATAAACATACTCGTTGAAAACTTCAATAAGATGAGCAAGGCAGACGTATATTGGATAGATAATGCGCCCGACCTTCTCGCACTTATAGAATACATAAACCACCCGCTTTTCCATGCGGTATGGGATACAGGACACGCAAATATGCAGGAGATGCCGCAGGACGAGGCTCTTCGCATGCTCGGAAGCCACGTTCGCGGTCTTCACGTTCAGGATAATATGGCTAATGCGGATACGCACCTCACACCCTTCCTCGGCACACTCAACCTTGATGCTGTAATGAATGGACTTATGGACATCGGCTACAACGGTTACTTTACGTTCGAGGTCGGCGGTGTTTTCACATCTGCCGAAAAGAGACGTCAGTATACTCGCGATACAAGACTTGCAAAGGCACCTCTTTCCCTCAAGTTCGCATATGAAAAATATCTCTACGCGCTCGGAAAGTGCATTCTCGAAGCATATGATTGCTTTGAGGATGGCTGATAGGTCATAACGTATTCAAATTCCGTTATGCCGACATCTCGTACACAAAGAGAATGACATAAACAACAAGCTGCCGCAAAATTACTTTTACGGCAGCTTGTTTGCTTTATTTGAATTTTATATCCGCCATTACGGGATAGTGATCGCTCGTGTCGTCGAGATCCTTTGACGTGAGGACCTTGAAGCAAAGTGCCTCAAGCTGAGGAGTATACCATACGAAGTCCTCGGATATGCGGGTGGTCTGTCTTTGACCTATAGTGTGGAAGGTTCCGTGGGTTATGTTGTTGTTTGCGTTTACAGCCGCGGTGCGCTGTGCATCCTTGTAGCCCTGTGATGCTATGTATCCGTAGCCTGTGGAGGTGGAAGTGCTGTAGCTTGTGTACATATCACCCGTGAGTATTACGGGGAGCCTTTCACTGATTCCGCTTGTCGCCTGAGCATCAGCAACGGCCGCGAGGTGCTCCTTTGCCCATACGTTGCTCTTTATGCTGTCTGCATAGTGAGCGGTCGAAACGATGAACTTATTTCCGTTGAGTGAGAAGATAGCGGTGTGAGATCCGTGATAATATACCCATCCTCCCGGATTTGCACTTGTAACGGTTGTTTTTTCGGTGGAGTATCTCCATGCAGAGGATACGACAGAGAGTCCCGAATCCTTGCGGTAAAGAATGTTGCAGTTTATAGTTTTATTCGGAATAGCGTCCGCACCTACAGCAGGCTTATTCTTGTCGTAGGGAGATTCAAGACAAACGTAGTATTCTCCGAGCTCGCCCATGACCGCATTGTAAAGATCATAGTTTCCGTTGTGGCTCTTATAGAATTCATTCGTTGTGATAATGTCGGGAAGAAGCTGAAGAATGATGTCTGCCATTACCTCGCCTCTCGTTTTGTTCGTTTCGTAAACTACGGGTGGAGTTGTAACGTTAGGGTCGTGATAGGGAGCGGTCATATTCCAATGGAATACGCGTACGTCTGTACCGTTAGCTCTGTTTACCATACTTACTTCCTCGGTGTCTATATCGTCGATGATGTTTCCGCTTGCTACCTTTCCGGTTATGTTTACGTTTTTGTTTTCTTTATTCTCAAGAAATTCTATGAAAAGATCGGTCGCCTTGTTGAGTACCGTATAGCCTTCGCCCATAATTACGAGCTTTGTTCCGTCGGTTACCACGTCGTAGTATACGTTCGGTCTGTCGTAATTCTTGCGTATGTTGTTGCTCGCGTCCCTGTCCGTTTTTCCTATGAGTATCTCGTACTCGGTCTCCTTTGCGGAGTGCCTTCTCATATTAAGTATCTCATCGGTAAGCGTGGATATGGCGGACTGCAATTTCTGTGCACAGCTCTTTGCATAATCCGAGTCGTAATATACTATTTTGAATTCGGAGATCGGAACTCCGGATATTGTTATCCCCTCGGGTTCGGGAGCGGTAGTACCGTCGGGAGTGGTATCGCCCGGAGTAGTATCATCCGTCGGAGGAGTCGTTTCCTTGTAGTCGGAAGTGTTTGTGTTACATGCAGAGAGCATAAGCGAAGACAGTATCGTCAGTATCGCGAGTACGAGTGCTGCATAACGCGGGAATATGCGGTTGGTTTTCATCATTACTTCTCCTTGATCATGTTTTGAGCTTGTTATCTGCTTTTTTATTTGGTCATATCAAGCTTTCCTTGACCTTGCCGAACCAATCCTCGATAAGCGAGAATTTTATTCTCTTGTCTCCGGAATAGCCCATATGATTCATGGGTCTCATATCAAGTCCGTGGAAATCACTTCCGCCGCACTTGTATATTCCCCGTTTTTCACAGAATGCGGATGCGTATTTCTTTTGCTCCTCTGTGAAGGTACCGTAGTGGCATTCCACTCCGTCAAGGCCGCAGGACACTACGTCGTCAAGCTTTCCGATGAAGTCCTTTGAGTACACGAACGCATGCGCGAGGAAAGCAAGTCCTCCGCAAGAGTGTATTATGTCAATAACCTTGTATATGTTGGGATAAAGAGAGGATTGATCGCAGTAAAGATTGCTTTTTGAGTTAAAAAGGTAGTCTCTCGAGAATCTGTGTCTGTCGATGGTGTCAAACTCCTCTTGGCTTTTGAAGAACTTCACATTTTCGGGGAATTTGCGCATCTCCGCAAGTATCGCGGGACGGCAGGTTTTGTGGTCAACGTCGAAAACAGACGCGGGATCGTTGAGCATAGCGTATACGAACTCGTCCGAGAGTACGGCGCCGCATCTGAGTACCCCCTCGGTGTCTATTTTTGCCTCGGCTATCTGCTTTTCTCTGTAGGTGAGGTAGTTTTCCTTTACGCACTGTGCCATTTTGGTGATATCAATGCCGTATCCGAGTATCTCTATGACCTCACCATCGTATACGGTGGTGAGCTCTATTCCGGGAAGTATCTTGCCGGAAAACAAATTCCTTTTTTCCATTATCTCTCCGTACGCACCGACCGAGTTGTGGTCGGTAACGGAAAACAGCGAAAGCTCTTGCGCTTCAGCCGACGTGAGCGAATTTTCAACGGTGGACGTCCCGTCCGAATATACCGTGTGCGAATGTATATCTATATGGTTCAAAGCTTCGTCCTTTCAGCCGCGGGAGTACGGCGCAAAATCAACTAAGTTATATTATATCATATACATTTGAAAATGTCAATCCGAAAAAGAAAAATCAAAGGAAGGATAGCGAAATGCTGCTATAAAAATTTCTTTATTTGTAAAGTTGTTTTCTTTTGTTAAACTTGACAAAAGGATGGTGCTGTGGTATAATAAGGCCGTGGAGACCGTACGAGACCGTATTAGATTTAAGGAGGGAAGATATGAGAAGCTTGACCATAAGACGCGAGAAGAGCTTTGTTGCTTGTCTCGGAAAAATGAAGGTCTACATAGAGGACCAATTAAATGAAGAAATAAAGATAAACGGCGTGCCCTGCAGAAAGCTCGGCGACCTCAAGAACGGAGAAGAGGCAACCTTCTTTATAGGTGAAGAGGAGGCAAGAGTATTCGTTATTGCAGGTGTTACGAGTAAGGATTTTTGTAACGATTTTACGACCGTTCCCGCAGGAAGCGACGACGTTTTCCTTTCGGGTAAGAACAAATACAATCCCGTAAACGGAAATGCATTTAGATTCCGGGGCACAGAGGTAACGGAGGATGTAAAGAAGGGCAGGAGAAAGGGAGTTATCATAGGTTCCGTCATTCTGGCCGTTGCCGCAATAGTCGGATTTGCCTTTGGATTCCTTATGAATATGGACGGCCCCGCAGAGCCTAAGGTATTTACCGTAGGTGAAATGAGCATAACACTTACAGACAAATACGACGTTATGGAGCAAACCGATTCCAAGGGGGCGTACTATACCGATGAAACCGTAGTCGTTATCACAAACGAGGCGTTGAGCTTGTTTGAGGGCGACGGCATCATAAACACCAAGGAGGACTATGCCGACCTTGTTATATATGCAAACTCAATGGAAAACAGCGTCGTTCTCACCAAGAACGGAGTGGTCTATTTTGAGTATACCGAAATAATCGAGGACGAGGGCGAGTTTACTTATATTGCTACCGTTCACAAGAGCGAAAATGCATTCTGGCTCATACAGTTTGCCGCAAAGACTGCGGTCATCGGCGAGTATAGAGATACCTTCTTTGAATACGCTTCAACGGTAACCTTTAACTGATACGTAAAAACAAAATCATAAACGGCACGGTGCGTCCGAAACAAACGGATGAGCCGTGTCTTTTTATGCCAAGATACGGCCGATTTTTTTTCTGCCTATTGATTTTATCTCTTTTGTGTGGTATAATAGTACTCGTAAACCTCTACTGCGATTTTACACGTAAGGCGGAGAATTGAAAATGAAAAAAGAAATAAATGCAAGATTTTGGATAGCGCTGACTGTATTCAGTCTTATGGGACAGGTGGCATGGGTGGTTGAGAATATGTATTTCAACGTATTCATATACAAGACCTTTAACGCATCGGCTGAGGACATATCCAATATGGTAGCGGCATCGGCGGTTATAGCAACGCTTACCGCTGTGCTTATGGGCGCGCTTTCGGATAAGGTAGGAAAGCGTAAGCTCTTTATTTGCGGCGGATATATCCTTTGGGGAATATCCATATTCAGCTTCGTAGGACTTCGCGCCGACATACTCGGCAGTACCTTTGTGTCTGTCGTGAATATTGCTTCTCTGGGTATTACTCTTACAATAATCCTCGATTGCGTTATGACCTTCTTCGGCTCTACCGCAAACGACGCCGCGTTTAACGCGTGGCTCACCGATTCAACGACGGATAAGAACAGAGGTGCGGCAGAGGGAATAAACGCGATGATGCCGCTCGTTTCGGTGCTTGCGGTGTTCGGCGGCTTTATGTTTCTCGATCTTAACGAGCCTTCGTCCTGGACGATGATATTCTCCGTTATAGGTGTACTCGTGCTTGCGGTCGGCATTCTGGGTATCTTTATAATAAAGGAGCCGGAGATAAAGCCGTCCGAAGGAAGATACGTTGATGGTATTATATACGGCTTCAGACCGTCTACGGTGAAGAGAAACACCACTCTTTACGTAGCGCTTGCGGCTTTCATTATCTTCAACATCTCAATACAGATATTTATGCCGTATCTGATAATCTACTACGAGGTGTCACTCGGCATGAGTGATTACGTTCTCGTAATGGCGCCCGCTATCATACTCGCGTCGGGTGTTACTGCTCTTTGGGGAAAGCTTTACGACAAGCGCGGCTTCAAGTTTTCGGGACTTGGCTCTCTCCTTATGCTCCTTTTGGGATACGTTATACTGTATTTCACAAGAACCAAGCTTCCTGTATTTATAGGTTCTCTCCTTATGATGAGCGGATATCTTTCGGGAATGGCGGTGTTCGGTGCTATCATAAGAGACAACACTCCCGAGGGGAAGTCGGGAAGACTTCAGGGCGTGAGAATATTCTCGCAGGTGCTCCTTCCCGGATTGATAGGTCCGTTTATAGGAAAAAGTGTGTTGAGTGACGCGGATATGATAGTTGGAAACGACGGTGTGGCGTCATTCGTCCCGAATAACAGCATCTTTTTCGCGGCACTCATTGCGGCTGTCCTGGTTTTGCCCGTCTTCTTTATCCTTTGTACAAAAAAGAAGGACCGTACAGTAGATCTTTATACCGAATTTGAGGCAGAGCTCGGAGAAAACGATGTTCCTTATGCGGAGCATCCCCGCCCGCAGCTGAAAAGAGACTCCTACGTTTGTCTCAACGGAGAATGGCGCTTCAAAATAGTAAACGCAAGCAAAACCGTGTACGACGGCAAAATAAGAGTGCCGTTCGTTCCCGAATCGCGTATTTCGGGTGTACACAGAGAGATAAATAAAAACGACGAGCTTATATATGAAAGAACCTTCGATGCAGAGCTTGACGGAAACAAGCGACTTATTCTTCACATTGGTGCATCCGATCAGTATACCGACGTATACGTTAACGGCAAGCACGTGATAAGCAACGTAGGCGGATATCTTCCTTTCTCGTGTGACGTGACCGAGTGCGTATCAAACGGCGAAAACACGCTTTCGGTACGTGTGAAGGACCCGTTGGATATAAATCTTCCTTACGGAAAGCAGACGAACGACCGCGGCGGAATGTGGTATACGAAGATAAGCGGTATATGGCAGACCGTATGGATGGAGTACGTTCCCCAAAAGCATATAGAGGGCCTGAAGATAAAAACCGATACGTGCGGCGCGGATATTACGGTCATAGGCGGCGAAGAGGAAAAGAGAATCATATTTAACGGTGAGGAATACCGCTTCAGCGGAGAAGCCTTTCGACTTGACGTAAAGGATCCCGTGCTCTGGAGCCCCGACTCTCCACACCTTTACAATATAGAGATAATCTCGGGCGAGGATAAGATATACTCCTACTTCGGGCTTCGCACAGTGTCGATAGAGCAGGTGAACGGCAAGCGAGTGATATGCCTTAACGGTAAGCCGACATTTTGCAACGGGCTTCTCGACCAGGGATATTTCCCCGACGGTATCTTCCTTCCCGCTACTCCGAAGGGCTTTGAGCAGGATATTCTTCGCATGAAGGCTTGCGGCTTCAATATGCTTCGCAAGCATATAAAGCTTGAGCCCGATCTCTTCTATTATTACTGTGATATGCACGGAATGCTCGTTTTTCAGGATATGATAAATAGCGGAAAATATAGCTTTTTTATCGATACAGCCCTGCCGACAATTGGCCTTAAAAAAGGCGTTCGCCATAAAGCAACAAAGGCGAGAAGTGATATTTTCTATAAAACGAGCGAGCGCATTATCGAGCTTCTTTATAATCATCCGAGCGTCGTTTACTATACTATTTTTAACGAAGGCTGGGGTCAGTTCTCGGGCGACGAAGCCTATAAAAAGCTCAAGGATCTGGATAAAACTCGAATTTTTGATTCAACCTCGGGATGGTTTAAGGAAACCTTAACCGATGTCGAGAGCGAGCATATCTATTTTAAACCCGTTAAATTAAAGAAATCCGAAAAGCCGATTGTTCTATCAGAATTCGGCGGCTATTCGCAGAAGGTGGAGGGTCATTCCTTTAATCTCGATAAAACTTATGGTTATCGCTTTT
>JAZSLE010000049.1:0-2455 GCA_045535215.1 Eubacteriales bacterium | reverse complement strand
GAGCTATGAGAGGATATGTATTTTAGCACTCGGCAGAAAGGTTCATTTTCCCGTAGGAACGGAAGCGAAGATGAAAGAGATATACAAAGATCTTTCCGTTGAAAAAACGGAAAAAAGCGAAGACGGAGAATGGCTTTATATATATCTGAAATGAGCTGTACTCTTGAAGCTCGGTCAAAAAACTCTTGCGTTTTGACGCAATATATTGTATAATGGTATGAGTATACAGAAAAACGGAGATGGAAATGTCTGGTTTTAAGAGAGGACGCTCCCCCGTGCAGATAATTGCACTGGGATTTCTCGTTACAATTTTAATAGGCTCGCTTCTCTTGTCCCTACCTTTTTGCGTAAGGGAAGGAGCGGAAATTGAATACGTTGATTCTCTTTATATTTCCACGAGTGCCGTTTGTGTAACGGGACTCGTAACGAGGGATATAGCAGATACCTTCACGCCCGTCGGACAAGCCGTTATTTTGCTTTTGATACAGATAGGCGGACTCGGCGTTTCCTCGATGGGTGCGGCAGTGATATTACTGCTCAGAAAGAAGATGGACCTCAAGGACAGAAATCTCATTAAGGCATCTATGAATCTCGACACGGGAAAGGGGATCGTAATTTTCGTAAAGAACGTATTCTTCACCACGGTCGTCATAGAGCTTGCGGGAGCGATACTTAGCTTTTTCGTTTTCATTAGGGATTTTCCTTTTTTGAAAGCATTGTGGATGAGCCTCTTTCATTCGGTAGCGGCATTCAATAATTCCGGCTTTGACTTACTCGGTTCTTTTAAGAGCCTGACGGAATATGAAAATAATGCACCTCTGTTACTTATTACGGCACTCCTTATATTCCTCGGAGGAATAGGTTTTCTTGTGATAAGAGAGGTAATTGCAAAAAAATTCCGTTGGAAAAAACTGTCCATGCACTCAAAAGTGGTAATATCGATGAGCATATTTTTGATAGTTGCCGGAACGGTCTTGTTGATGATAACGGAAGAAGTAAGCCTTCTCGGAGCCTTTTTCCTTTCCGTGTCCACAAGAACGGCAGGTTTTTCAAACTATGATATTTCCACCTTCGGAACAAGCGGAATGTTAGTCATCATCGCATTGATGTTCATAGGAGCGTCCCCCGGCTCAACGGGAGGCGGTGTCAAAACGAGCACGATCTTTGTTCTTTTCCAGAATATAAAAGCTGCGGCGATAAATAAAAGCGAAAAAGCGTTTTATTATTCGATACCGCACGATTCCTTTAAGAAATCCGCCGTGGTCGTTATTCTTGGAATTATGGTGGTCTTCGGGGCGACGTTCGCTGCAAGCATTTTAGAGCCGACCGTATCTTTAAGAGATATTTTGTTTGAAATGACGAGTGCCTTCGGAACCGTAGGACTTTCCACCGGCATAACCCCTACGCTTTCTTTAGGCTCGAAGATATTATCAATGATAGTAATGTATATAGGAAGACTCGGACCTCTTACCATAGCAAACCTTTGGTATTTTTCAAAGAGAGAGAGCTTCCGCTATCCCGAGGGAAATATTTCCGTAGGATAAGAAAGGACGTTATATGTTCGGTAAAAAGAAAAAAAACAAGCTCATATACGGCATCGTAGGCCTCGGCCGATTCGGAATGGCGCTTGCTACGGAGCTTGCCGAGAGCGGTGCGGAGCTTATAGTCATAGACGGCGACGAGGAAAAGGTCGCACAGATGAGGGATTATACGGAGAACGCCTTCGTCGCAAAGACGCTCGACAAGAAGACGCTTCTTGACACGGGCTTTAACAACTGCGACGTTGCGGTCGTGTGTATAGGCGAGCACGTCGATGCTTCGATACTCGTAACGCTCAACCTCGTCAGCATGGAGGTGCCGCACGTAATATCGAAGGCAACGAGCGTTGAGCACGGCGAGATACTCAAGAAGCTCGGTGCGGAGGTCGTTTATCCCGAGCACGATATGGCGGTAAGGCTTGCGCACAGACTTGAAACGACGAGGGTGCTCGACTTCGTTCAGCTCTCGGAGAAGATAAACATATCGAAGATACTGCTTCCTCCGCAGGCAGTGGGGAACACGGTACTCGAGGTAAATCTCCGCTCACGCTTCGGCGTAAACATAGTTGCGATAGAAAACAGCGGTGCCGTCATTGAGATGGTGCGCCCCGATTATGCGTTCAGGGAAAAGGATATACTCTTTCTTTCGGGAAGCAAGGAAGGCATATTGAAGCTTGCCGAATGGGCACAGTAATAAAAAATAGGTGGTAAAAATATGGGACTGTTGGAATTTCTTGATTATATGTTTGCAAGTCCGATGCTTCTTGTGTCGACGGTGCTGACGCTTGCGGTAATATTGGTCAACGGCTGGACGGATGCGCCCAACGCCATAGCGACCTGCGTTTCCACGAGAGCCATCGGCGTAAAGAAGGCCATAGTTATGGCGGCGATCTTCAATCTTCTCGGAGTTTTCGTTA
>JAZSLE010000196.1:0-5122 GCA_045535215.1 Eubacteriales bacterium | reverse complement strand
TTGCGCTTGCCTGCCTGCTTGAGCATATCCATGAATTCAAGGAGTATCTCCTCCATTCTTTTCTCTCCTTCGCGCAATACGGAAAGACGCGAGACCGAACAGAGATCAAGCGTCAGCAGGAAAAGTGCCGCTCTGTCAAAGGGCGGACAGAGGTCGCGGTTTAACGCGGAAAGCAAGCGGTCACGGTGCTCGCTTACGTTGTCGCGAAGAAGAAGGTGGGAAAGTGAATTGACGTATTCCGAAAGCTCCATATTACCTCCTTAATATAAATATGAATGCGTAATAAAAAATCCCTCCGAGTAAAAAGCATACGGGGAAGGTCAAAGCCCATACCGAGAACAACCTTACGACGTTTCTTTGGTCGGGCTTCTTTTTTTGAGAGGAGATGCGTGCACCGAGCATGGCACAGCATTTTACGTTAGACGTGCTTACGGGAATGCCGGTAAGCGAGGCGAGCAGCATAGACACAAACGCGCTTACGTCTGCCGCACACCCCTCGGTGCGGTCAAGGCGGACCGTCTCAAATGCGGTGGTCTTTATTATGCGCTCGCTGCAGCATAGAGTGCCGATGCATATGACGGCGGCGCAGGTGAGGCTTTGTACCGATGTGGGCGCTCTATTGCCGGAAAAGAGCATCATCATTCCTATGAATTTCTGTCCGTCCTGCGCTCCGTGCATAAATGCACAAAGAAAGCAAAAGCATATCTGCAGTCGGGAAAGCATTACTACCGCGTCAGCACGGTCGGTCCGGTGTATAAGTCTTAGCGTTGCCTTGTATATAAGCGGAGAGAGGACAAGCGGCAAAAGTGAAAACAAAATGAACCCTATAACCACCTTTATCCAGGAGTCTGTGCTGGCGCTCCCGCCCGAGAAGACTGCCGCCCCGCTTATTGCGGATACCATCGCGTAGCTCTCGCTCGTCGGTATTCCCATTCTACACGCAAGCAAAGCCCATACGACCGTCGCAAGCATTGCCGCACAGGTAACGTATACCTCTGACGAGCGGAAGGTTGCTATACCCTCAACAGTATATGCGACAGACGGGCAAACGCACGAAAAAATTATAACGCCAAGAAGGTCGGCTAATGCCGCAAGGCGCACCGCACACTTGAAGGAGAGAGAATAGGATGATATCGCGGTGGATACGGAATTCGGCGCATCCGAGGCTCCGTTTACGAATATTAGCAAAAAAAGAAGCATAAATGGAAGAAAAGAGAGCGTTTGTATCACCTCGCAAAAAAATGTACAAATATTTATATTCGAGAGGCAAGATAATTATCGCTCTTTTTTGACGCTTTTTCTTTTTCTCTATTGACTTTTTTTGCTTTGAGTGATATAATGATTCGGTGTGAACAATATTTTTGAAAGGACTGTTTTGTATGCAAGCATTATTAAGTATTTCGGTAGCACTTTTGGCAGGATTGTTCCTCTCCAGACTCGCGAAACTCGTAAATCTTCCTGCGGTAACCGCGTATCTTGTGGCAGGTATCCTTATAGGACCGTATTGCCTCGGAATGCTCGGTATCGAGGGGCTCGGATTTGTAAGCATGGAGGACGTTGAATCCTATTCTATATTCTCGGAGGTCGCTCTCGGATTTATAGCATTTTCAATAGGTAACGAGTTCCGTCTTTCTCAGCTCAAGAAGACAGGACGTCAGGCAACTATAATAGGTATCTTCCAGGCGGTATTTACTTCTGCGCTGGTAGCAGGAATACTCATAGGACTTCACTTCATAATGCCTACGGTTATTTCACTTCCCGCGGCACTCGTGCTTGCGGCTATAGCTTCTGCTACCGCACCCGCGGCAACGCTTATGGTCGTAAAGCAGTATAAGGCAAAGGGTCCCCTTACCGACCTCCTTCTTCCGATCGTTGCTCTTGACGACGCGGTAGGACTTATGATCTTTGCGGTCCTTTTCGGTATGGCAAAGGCAATGCTCTCGGGAAGAGTAGACATCTTGTCGATCATCGTTGAGCCCTTGCTCGAGGTGGTGCTCTCGCTGGCCCTCGGATTCGTAATGGGATTGCTGTTCACCTTTGGAGAGCGCTTCTTCCATTCAAACTCAAAAAGAACCGCACTTTCCGTAACGTTCATAATGCTTACCGTTGCATTCTCCATGGTGAGCTTTGAGATCGGAGGAGTGCATATATCCTTCTCGTCTCTTCTCGTTTGCATGATGCTCGGAACGGTGTTCTGCAATATATGCGATTTTTCCGAGGAGCTTATGACCCGTGTAGACAAATGGGGCTCACCTCTTATGGTAATGTTCTTCGTCCTCAGCGGCGCGGAGCTTGAGCTTTCGGTATTTGCAAACGTGGCTATTGTTATTGTAGGTATAGTTTACATAATTTCCAGATCCGCAGGTAAGTACGTCGGAACCTTCTTAAGTGCGAAGCTAACCGATTGCGACGGAAACATAGTTAAATATCTCGGAATAACCCTCTTGCCTCAGGCGGGTGTTGCACTCGGTATGGCAATGAAGGCACAGGCGGGGCTCGGTGCTGACGGACAGATAATCAGCAACGTTACGCTCTTTGCGGTCCTCATATACGAGATCGTAGGACCTCTTATGACGAAGATAGCTCTTACTAAGGCAGGTGACATAAAGCCGGAGGGCAAGACCAGCTCGAGAGGTAATGTCATCGGTGCAAATAGCAAATGATACAAAAAAACGCCGTTATTTTTGACGGCGTTTTTTTGATGGTGATCACGCGATTTCCACAAACGTTCAAAAAATGCAGTTTTTTTGTGCAAAATTACCTAAAAAGCACACAAAAACTTCAAACTTGAAAAAAACTCAAAAAAATTTTTGAGAAATTTCGAAAAAGCTATTGACAAACGGGCGAAAATAGTGTATAATATTGTCGTAGTCCGAAGAGAGTTGTGCTGAGCCTTCTCTTTGGTGTAGTGGTGGAGGCCGCGAACAAAAGCTCATATCGGTTTTTCAAAGGTCGTTGTTGAAGATCGGTGCTTCGGATTTTTTCATTTTTCTCCTTTCTTTCTTTTTTTCATTTTCTTTATACCTTAAACAAAGGTGTGCGCTGTGAGTTGGTTTCCAACTTGCGGTGCATACCTTTTTTTATGCAAAAACAAGACCGACTCTCAAAATTCGGAGAGTCGGTCCTTTTCTTTAGCCTATTCTTGTTCCTTCGGGAACGCTGTCGTCAACGAATATTACCTTGCATCCGCAGGCATTGTTGGTAGCTGCAAGGAGCATACCCTGCGAGTTTACGTTGCATATTCTGTTGGGCTTAAGGTTTGCAATAACTATTATCTTCTTGCCGATAAGCATTTCGGGTGTGTACTCTGCCTTTATGGAGGACATTATCACACGCTCTGAGATGCCGTCGAACAGGGTGAGCTTAAGACATGCATTCGACTTGCGAAGCGTTTCAGCCTTGAGTATCTTGCATACGCGGAGATCGAGCTTTGCGAAATCGTCGATCGTTATCTGCTCCTTTACGGGCTCTACGGGATCGGGCTCGCCTCTGGGAGTTTCCTCTGTCTTTACGCACTCGCACTCTGTAGCTTCAGCCTTTGCACTTTCCTTTGCTGCAATCTCCTCTGCTGTAGCGGGAGTTGAGAAGTCGAGGAGATCTACGTACTTTTCGCTGTCGATAGCATAGAGGAAGAGATAGAGTCTCGGACCCTGTTCCTTGTCTATGAGAAGCTTGTACACCGACTTGAAGAATCCGCCCTGAACACCGCGGAGCTCCTTGGTGTCAATAAGCTCGGGATATATCTTCTTCGGGATATCGTAAAGTATCGTGTTGAGTCCGTCAAGATCGTAGCCGCCATTTGCTATAGCTTCGTGGAGAAGAGCGATCATTCGCTTGCCCTTTTCGTCGAGCTCGTTGTAAACGTCCCAGTTTCTCGTTGTACGGAGTCTGTTGACCTGATCGGGAGCGCACTGCTCGAGCCAGTACTTTGCTCTGTCAAGTCTATCTGCAAACTGCTCGTACTTGTAGGGGGTGCCGATCTTTCCGAAGACTGTCTCAAGCATGGAAACGTTGAAGTCAACGATGGATCCGAGCTGAACTATAAGGCTCATCGGAACCGTCTCGATCTCTCTGTCCTTAACGGTGCAGTTATACATTATAGCCTGTGTGTTTTCGTTTGCCTTACCGCTTCTGCAGTCGTTGAGCATCTTGTCGAACTCAAAGTACTGACGAAGGATACCGTCGTCAAAGCAGAAGTCAAAAGCCTTTGTGGGCTCGGTCTTGGAGTAGAGCCAGAGGATTATCTCGGGCTGATAAAGCTTGAGAAGTGTATCGGGTGTGAGGTTCAATCCGGAGGAGCTCGACATCTTGCCTGCAAGTCCCTTGATTCCTATGAACTCATAGCCCTGGAATATCGGAGCGGGGAAGTTGAATATCTTCTCGGATATTATCTTTGCATTTGCATACGATCCTGTGGGCGATGCGTGATCCTTTCCGCCCGGCTCAAAATCAACGCCCTCGTGTCTCCATCTCATCGGCCAGTCTATCTTCCATCCGAGCTTGCAATTGAAGTCGGTGAGGAAGTTGAAGTGACCGCGGTGACCGCACTTACATACGTAGTCAGCCTCCGTGCAATCTTCGGAGAGAGACGTGATAGTGGTAAAGTCCGAATGGCACTCGGGACAGAATATGCTTACGGGATAATAATTCTTCTTTTCTGCGTCGTGCTCCGCCTTGAGCTGCTCGGGAGTCTTGTCGGGATCCTTTGTCTTGAAGGAGTCAAGTATCTCGAATATTTCCTCGCGCTTCTGAAGAGCCTCTATGATGTCCTTCGTGTAAGCACCGGAGCGATAAAGGTCTGCCTGATAACGGCAGTCAAGATCGATGCCGAATCTTTCCATAGCACCGAGAAACTCCTCCTCGAAATGCTTTGCAAAGCTTTCGTGACATCCCCAAGGGTCGGGAATATCAACGTAGGGGCAACCGATATATTTATCGTAAGCGTCTCCGACGACCGCCTTTACGTTTGCAGGTATCTTTCTGCAACGGTCGTATTCATCCCACGAGAGAAGAAGACGTGCCTTCTTTCCTCTCTTCTGAAGTGCGCGCACTACGAAAAGAGGAGTAGCGATATCTCTGAAGTTTCCTATGTGTACCGATCCGGAGGGGCTTACACCTGCTG
>JAZSLE010000183.1:0-3849 GCA_045535215.1 Eubacteriales bacterium | reverse complement strand
CTCGGCGGTGCAAGAGGTCAGGCTACCGATATAAAGATCCAGGCAGATCTTATCCTCCGCACAAGAGAAAAGCTCAACAAGATCCTTTCCGAGCGAACTGGCAGACCGATTGAGGAGATTGAGCGTGACACCGAGCGTGACAACTATATGACCGCTGATCAGGCTCTTGAGTACGGCCTTATAGACAAAATAATAGAGCATCATTGATTAATAGGTAAAGGACTGTCATATGTCAGAAAAAAACAATACTAACGGTACCGAAAAGAAGGGCCCCAGATGTTCGTTTTGCGGAAGAGATGAATATCAGGTAAATCTTCTTATTCCATCCCCCATCGAAGGATATATCTGCGACGGTTGTGTTGACGCTTGCCATTCCATTATCGAGGAATATTTCGGCAAGGAAGCGGAAGAAGCAAACGACAGCTCTCTCGATATTGATTTCGAGGATATTCCGAGGCCTCGTGATATAAAGAAGGCACTCGACGAATATGTTATCGGTCAGGAGCGCGCGAAGATAGCTCTCTCGGTTGCCGTATACAATCATTATAAAAGAATAATAGATAAGGCTGACGGAAAGAACGACGGAGTAGATCTTCAGAAGAGCAACGTTCTCCTTATCGGTCCTTCGGGCGTCGGTAAGACATATCTTGCTCAAACGCTCGCAAAAACGCTTAAGGTTCCGTTTGCTATTGCAGATGCTACAACGCTTACCGAGGCGGGATACGTTGGCGAGGACGTAGAAAATATACTTCTCAGACTTATTCAGGCAGCAGACTTTGACGTGAAGAAGGCAGAGAGAGGTATAATATATATTGATGAGATAGATAAGATCTCACGAAAGAGCGAGAACCGTTCTATCACGCGTGACGTTTCCGGTGAGGGCGTTCAACAAGCGCTTTTGAAGATACTTGAAGGTACCGTATCAAACGTACCTCCTCAGGGCGGACGTAAGCATCCGAATCAGGAGTTTATCCAGATCAATACCGAAAACATCCTCTTTATCTGCGGAGGCGCGTTTGACGGACTTGAAAAGATAATCGAGAACCGTAACGGTCGCAGTACTATCGGATATTCGGGAAACGTTCTTACTAAGGTAGAGAGACGCAATGAGGGCAAGTTTAAAAACGTTACCTCGCACGATATCGTAAAGTACGGGCTTATTCCCGAACTTGTCGGACGAATTCCGGTTACTGTAACTTTGGACGATCTTGATGAGTCTATGCTTATAAGGATTCTCACGGAGCCGAAGAATTCGCTTGTAAAGCAGTACGTTAAGCTTCTTGGCATAGACGGTGTTAAGCTTACCTTTACCGATGAAGCGCTTTCCGCTATCGCGGCAAAGACTATAGAGAAAAACACCGGTGCAAGAGGTCTTCGCGCTATCCTTGAGAGCGTTATGCTTGATATAATGTATAACGTTCCATCCGATCCCGACGTTACAGAGGTCATTATTGATAAGGACACAGTTAACTGCGGAGTCGTACCGAAGATGGTAAGAGCGGATCATTAAATATAAAGATTACCACTCGGCGTACCTTCGATAAACTAGGTGCGCCGATTCTATTTATCTCCTGTGGCGGTATTGGTAGATAATGTGTACGGCACAAAAAAGGCTTTCGTGATCACGAAAGTCTTTTCTAACATAATAAAAAGGCTTTCGTTTTGAGTGAAAGCCTTTTTCTATATATCAGTCGCAATTTTCCCAGTTGTGATATACGTCCTGAACATCGTCATTGTCCTCGAGATGCTCAAGGAGGAGATTCATAAGTCTTACATCGTTCTCATCCGTAAGAGATACGTAGTTGGAGGGGATCTTATCAAGGTCAGCTGACTCTATTGTGTATCCTGCGGACTCAAGAGCTTCCTTTACAGTGTAGATAGCGTCGGGCTCTGTGTATATTTCAAATACGTCGTCCTCAGCGAGAATATCCTCTGCACCTGCTTCAAGAGCGCACTCCATAAGAGCGTCTTCGTCCTTTACTGTATCTGCTACGATGATTATGAGACCCTTATCCGAGAAAAGATAGCTTACGCATCCGCTGGATCCGAGGTTACCGCCGAACTTATCAAAGTAGTGTCTCATTTCGCTTGCGGTACGGTTTCTGTTGTCTGTTGCTGTGGAAACTATTACGGCAACGCCGGAAGGACCGTAGCCTTCGTAAACGATCTCCTCGTAATTTGCAGCATCGGCACCGGATGCTTTCTTGATCGTTCTTTCTATGTTATCATTTGGGACGTTAAGGGATTTTGCCTTCTGGATAAGGTCGCGAAGCTTTGTGTTTGCTACGGGATCCGGACCGCCGTCTCTTACTGCTATCGTTATTTCCTTACCTATTTTTGTGAACACCTTTGCTCTCTGAGCGTCGGTCTTCTCTTTCTTGTGCATAATGTTTTTCCATTTGCTGTGTCCTGACATTGTAATAACTCCTCTATATTATAAATTAAATTTTTTCCGGTTTTTTCATGCAGATGAGATCAAGTGCATTTCCGAGTGTGATGTTGACCGCCTTTGTCAACGTAAGTCTTGTGTTTACGATCTCTTCGCTTTCTGCAGATATGATCTTGCAGTTGTGGTAGAAGCGGTTGAATGCGCCTGCGAGATCAAGAATGTATCTTGTAACTACGCTGGGCTCGTACTGATCCATTGCTTCCTTTACCTTTTCGGGGAATTTCGAGAGCGTGTGAACGAGATCGTTTTCCTCATCGCAGGTTATGGTGACGCTTGCGGTGGAATCGAACTGCGGAGCCTTGCCGAGTATCGAGCAGGTCCTTGCAAAGGTATACTGAACGTAAGGTCCTGTATTTCCCTCGAAGCTCAATGCATCCTCAAGCATAAAGTTTATATCGCGGATTCTGTTATTCGAAAGATAATAGAATACTATCGCACCGACACCAACGCTTTCAGCTACCTCGTCCTTGTTTGCAAGGTCGGGGTTCTTCTCTTCTATAACGGCAGATACTTTTTCAATAGCCATATTGAAGAGATCCTTGAGAAGTATAACGTTACCCGTTCTTGTTGCGAGCTTGCTTCCGTTTATACTTACCGTTCCATAGGGTACGTGAACAAGCTTATCTGCCCAATCGTAGCCCATAAGCTCGACGACCTTGAACCACTGTGCAAAATGCAGGCTCTGCCCTGCGGACGTTACGTATATAGCCTTTGAAAAGTCGTATTCATTCTTTCTGTACAGAGCAGAAGCGATATCACGTACTGCGTAGATGGATGATCCGTCGCTCTTGAGAATGAGGCAAGGAGGCATATTGTATTCCGAAAGGTCAACGATGGAGGCTCCGTTGTCTATCTTTAAAAGACCCTTTTCGCGCAATTTTTGAACGGGAGGATCCTTTCTCTCTCCGAAGAAGTAACTCTCTCCGATATAGCTATCAAACTCGATACCGAGCTGCTTATACGTTTTGGAGTATTCAACAAGGCTTATTTGGAGGAACCATTTCCAAAGTGCGATGTTTTCTTCGTCCTGATTTTCAAGCTTGAGGAATTCTGCACGTGCGAGATCGTTGAGGGAGTCATCCTTCTCAGCTTCTGCGTGGAATTTAACGTAAAGTTCAACGAGCTTGTCTATTCCGCCTTCCTCTACGACTTCCTTGTTTCCCCACTTTCTATATGCTACGATAAGCTTACCGAATTGTGTTCCCCAGTCACCGAGGTAGTTGATACCTACGCATTTATATCCCGAGAATTCATGAAGCTTTTTGAGAGCGTGGCCTATAACGGTAGTTCCGAGGTGGCCGATGTGGAAGGGCTTTGCCGTGTTGGGCGAGGAATAGTCGAGCACGACCGTTTTGCCCGCGCCCTCTTCCGTTCTGCCGTAGTCTGCGCCCTTTTCGGCG